>JBDHRD010000020.1:0-25654 GCA_039807425.1 Candidatus Contendibacter sp.
CATTATTTTGGCGGTCTGTGCGCGGTCGCCGATTTCAATCTGGAACTCCAGGCCGGCGAACTGGTGGGGATCATCGGCCCCAACGGCGCGGGCAAGACCACGATCTTCAATCTGATCACGGGCGTCTATCGGGCCAGCGAAGGCAGCATTCGCCTGCGGGGCACCGAACTGGTCGGCAAAACCCCACATCAAATCACGGCGATGCAGGTCGCCCGCACCTTCCAGAACATTCGGCTGTTCCGGGACTTGTCAGTGCTGGACAACGTGCGCATCGCCCATTACGCCCAGGCCCGTTACAGTCCGTTGGAGGCGTTGCTGCACATTGGCCGCTATCGCCGGGAGGAGAAGCGCATCATCGAGAATTCCCGGCGGCTGCTGAGCATTTTCAAGCTGGAGCACTTGGCCGGCGAGACCGCCAAGAATCTGCCCTACGGTTCGCAGCGGCGGCTGGAAATCGCCCGGGCGCTGGCCACCAACCCGGAACTCTTACTGCTGGACGAACCGGCGGCGGGGATGAACCCGAACGAGATCGACCAGTTGATGGAATTCATTCAGTGGATTCGCCGGGAGTTCAAGCTGACCATCCTGCTGATCGAACATCAGATGAAGCTGGTGATGGGGATCTGCGAGCGGATCAAGGTGCTGGATTTTGGCGAAACCCTGGCCGAGGGACCGCCGGCGGCGATCCAGAACGATCCCAAGGTGTTGGAGGCTTACCTGGGCGAGGGGCCGGTCGGATGAGTAACGGAACGGGCGGATTGGAAGACCTGCAACTGGAAGTGCGCGATCTGGAAGTCCATTATGACGGCATCCGGGCGCTGCACGGCGTGTCCTTCACTGTGCTCAGGCGCGAGATCGTGACCCTGATCGGCGCCAACGGGGCCGGCAAAACCTCCATTCTGCGGGCGATTTCCGGTTTGATACCCTACACCGGTACCGTGATTTTTGAAGGCCGACCGCTCAAACGGACGCCGGCGCATCGGATCGTCGGGCTGGGCATCGCCCACGTCCCGGAAGGTCGGGGTATCTTCGGCAATCTGACGGTGTTGGAGAACCTGCGGCTGGCGATCTGGCAACGGACCGACAAGGGCGAGGTCGCGGCGGATTACGACCGGGTGTTTACCCTCTTTCCCCGGCTCAAGGAGCGCCAGCATCAGCCGGGCGGCACCCTGTCCGGTGGCGAGCAGCAAATGCTGGCGGTAGGGCGGGCGCTGATGAGTCGAGGCCGGTTGCTGCTGCTGGACGAGCCGTCCATGGGACTGTCGCCGCGCCTGGTGCAGGACATCTTCCGGATCATCGAAGACATCAACCGGTCGGGAACCACCATCCTGCTGGTGGAGCAGAACGCCAACATGGCCTTGCGGATCGCGTCTCGCGCCTACGTGCTGGAAACCGGCGGCATCATTCTGTCCGGCGCCGGGCGAGAGTTACTGGGCGATCCCCGGGTCAAGGAAGCCTATCTGGGCGCGTAGCCAGATGTTGCAGACCCCGTTCGTTAGGGAGTAACGCCTGCCTCTTCCATGATGATCCGGAACCCAGTCATCGTATCGCGGTAATCCGGCTTGCGGGGCAGGCGTTCGGCCAGGCGCAGTTCCCCCCCGCCGCTGCTCCAGGAACCGCCCCGGACGACCCGTTGCCCTTCGTTGGGTCGCGCGGTCGAGCAGCGTTGCTCGTCGCCGTTATAGCTAGGGTTGTATTCCGAGCAGGTCCATTCCCAGACATTGCCGGCCATGTCGAACAGGCCCAGGGCGTTCGGTTGGTAGCTCCCCACTGGCGCGGTGATCGCATGGTCATCATCCAGACTGCTAATGGAAGCGCCGGTTGGATCGTTGCGGTCGGAGAAATTGGCGTAGCGGGGATCGATATCGTCGCCCCAGAAGTACCGGGTCGTCGCGCCGGCCCGCGCGGCATATTCCCACTCGGCTTCGGTGGGCAACCGAAAGCGCTGGTTGGAACCCGATTCCCAGGAAAGCCATTCGGCGAAGGCCTTCGCATCGTTCCAGCTTAGATTGGCGGCGGGCTGGTTATTCTCGTTCAGGGAACGTCCCTCGAAGGAGCCGCTGTTATGGGTGGACCGGAAGCGGCGGAATTGAGCGTTGCTGATTTCAGTCTTGCCCATCCAGAAACCCTTCGCGCAGACCTGATGGGGGACCTCATCGCGGCCGCGATCCCGTTCGGTCAGGGAACTGCCCATGGTGAAGCAACCCCCTTCGATCCAGCTCAGTTCAAGTCCAGTAATTTTCTCGGTTTGGGTCTTGAGCGCGACCTTGGGCCGTTCGGCGGCAGCCAGTTCGGTTCGGACAGCGGCCAGCGCTGGATGGGCGGGGTCAAGCGTTGCCGCTCGATCCAGATACGTGGCGGCCAGCGTCCGGTTATTGGCGGTGATGGCGCTATGGGCCTGTTCGAGATAGCGGGCTATTTCCAGCTCACGGTTTCGAGCTGCTTCCTGGGCCAGGCGCGCTGCTTCCTCCTGCTGGCGTTGCTGCAACGCCGCCGCATCCCGCTGCCGCTGCTCACGCAGGGTGTCGAAGTACTGATAGGCGAGCAAACCGATGCCCGACAGCCCTGAAGCCGCGAAAACCATCAGCAGGACACGCATCCAACTAACCGGCGGAGATTCGACGGGGGCGGTGGTGGCTATCGAATTGACCGAAATTTCGATTTCTGGCGCCGAACGCGAAGAAGGCTGAGATTTCACTGGCGTATGGAGGACGCTCAGTGTCCCGTCGCGCTTGACCGTGGAAACTTTCTTCAGATGTTCCAGCGCTGATTGAGGCGAGCGCCTGAGGAGGGATTCCGAAGATTCTGGTACAGCGGCGGGTGGGGCTTCGGCGGCGGGTGGGGTTTCGGTGGCAGGCGCGATTGGTACCGGCGCAAATGCAGGTTTTAGCGCGATTTCATCCAGTTGGTCCCAGATATTTTCCAGAAGCGGCAGGGAACCGTCGGCATCCTCGTATCGAACCTGGGAAGAGAGCAATTCAGCACTGACCGGTTCGAGCGAACTACCGAGTTCACGATCATCCGATACTCGCTTGGGGAGGCTCGCGCCCGCGGCGGGAGGTTTCTCGGCAATGGGCCGAGAAGGGTGTGACAGGATTCCCGGCCATTCGACCGGTCCGGAGCGGGATGCTAGTGGCTGCTGATCGCTACTTTCAGACTGTGTACCACGAGAGGAAGGTAATGATATCTGCTCCAGGAGATCAGCATTGAGGGGCGGCAACCGGGAAAAATCCGCGCGATGATCAGCCTGATCGGTGGCCTGCAGAGCCTCCCGCATCTCGGCTATGCTTTGGAAGCGATCTTCGGGACGAACGGCGATGGCCTGATCGACCAGGCGCAGCAACCCCTGTGAGTACAAGCCAGCGCCGACTTCGATGGCGGGCTGCACGGGATCTTTGAGTACCCGCCCGGGTGCCTCGACCGGCGGCGTACCGGTAATGCAACGGTATAGCACCGCGCCGGTTGCGTAGATATCGGTCCAGGGACCGTAGTCCTCGCCGACTGTGACGTACTGCTCGATCGGGGAGTACCCGGGCGTAACCACGCTGGTGACGCTGCGAGTGCGCCGCCCCAGGGCTTGGCGGGCGGCGCCAAAATCGATCAGGATGACCCGACCGGTGCTGGCGCGAATGTAGAGATTGCTGGGTTTGATGTCCCGGTGCAAATAACCCTGGGCGTGGATGGCTTCCAGCGCCGGCATCACGTCGTTCAAAACCCGGCGCAGTTCCGGCTCGGGCAGAATTCCGCCCCGCTGCAAGGTAGCGCTGAGGGATTCCCCCTCTTCGTATTCCATCACGATATAGGCGGTGCCGTTGGCGGTAAAGTAGTCCCGGACCCGCACCACGCCCGGGTGGTTCACCTGCACCAGAATTTTGGCCTCGTCGAGAAATCGCTGCAGGCCCCATTCGTAGCAGGGCGGCTCGTTGCTCCGGGCCGGGATCTGGCCTTGGGAGTTCGGGCGGACCGTGGTGCCATTGCGATCGCGGTAGGCCCACTCGGAAGGAAAGTATTCCTTGATGGCGACTTCATTCTCGAGCGCTTCGTGGATTGCCTTGTAAGTAATGCCAAAACCGCCAGCGCCCAAGACGCCCTCAACCTGGTAGCGATGCAGGTTGTAGCCTGTAGGTAGCGCGTTGGTTTCTTCGGTCATCGAGCTTCCCCCACAGCGGGCGGATGCCAACGCGGGCCAAGGCCAGGCATGGTGGCCAACCGGCACTGGTGGTGGCGGTCACGATGCAGGAGGGAGGTGAAACCTTCGACCAGCCGTCGTAGCCAAGGTGTCTGGCGATTCGCAGCAGCGTCTGCGCGCAGCAGGATCAGCGTGGCGTTGTCGGCTGCCGCTCCGCCCCGTTGTGCAGCCCGCGCGGTTAACAGCCGGGCGGCGGCGGTGGGGTGGTTGGTGTGCGCCGCATCCCAGATCTCGGCTTCGGTCAGGTGCTCCCAGACCCCATCCGAACACAGCGCCAGGAGATCGCCAGCCTGGATCGTGAGTTGGCCCAGGTCGGGCTTGGGGCGATCTTCGCCACCCAGGCAGCGGTACAGCCGGTTTTGCGCCGGATGGTTCGCCATCTCGGATTCGTCGATTTCGCCCAGATCCATCAACAGTTGCACGGCCGAGTGATCGCGGGTGCGCATCAGGCGCCGACCGTTGCGGAAGTGATAGAGCCGGCTGTCACCGATGTTCAGCCAGCAGGCCTGGTCGCCTTCGAGCCAGACCATGACGACGGTGCTGCGGGCAGTTTCCGACTGGCTGTTGATCGCTTCGTGCATTTGCTGGCACAGGCGCTCGAGCACGGCGAGCCGGCCATGGCTCGGCGATGCAGACAGGGTCTGGACGCAGTGGCGAGCTTCGTCAACCACGATTTGCGCGCCCAGAGCGCCGTCCAGATGACCGCCCATGCCGTCGGCCAGGATGGCCAGCAGTCCCTGCCGACCAGGCGATTGGAAAATGCCCCAGCGGTCCTGTTGCTCGGGGCGGGCGCCCAACTCGCTGGCGGCGCCCTGATTCCAGGAGTGAATGTGGCGCGGGGAGGCGAATCTCATGCCTCTGACTCCAGTAGTCGGACGGAGGGGATGTCGGCGGCGGCCGGAAGAGAGTTGGAAACCGCGATATGGGGTCGGTGCCGAAACGTGCGAAGGGAAATCCGGCCAGCGGAATGGCGGACATTACGGATGGGACGCCCGATCACGCGGTTCTCCTCGGTAACACTCTGGAAGGGCATGACGGTGGTTGTCGGTGATCCTGGCAACGGGTTAGTGTGAGTAGGCAACGCAATCCTTCTTGCCGACGATTACACTCATTATGTGACCGATGATTGGGGGCAGACAATCCGCAATTTGCGTCGGACCGGAACGCGGCGCATCGATGCCGGTGGGTAACAACTTTACAACAGAGCTAGTACTTCCTCGGCATGGTGGGCGCAATCAGGTTTGTCGATGATGTGGGCGATGTGCCCGCTCTCGTCGATGATAAAGGTGATCCGGTTGGCCATGCCCAGAAGGTTCATGGCCGCGTTGATCATGCCACCGCCGCCGATGGCGCCGTAAGCCTTGCCGATGGCGCCATCGGTATCGGCAATCAGCGGAAAATTGAGCTGGTGCTTGGCGGTGAAGCGCTGATGGGATTGAGCATCCTGGGTGGAAACGCCGAGGATGGCCGCGCCCTTGTCCTGGATTTCCCCGTTATGGTCGCGCAGGGAACAAGCCTGTTTGGTGCAGCCCGGGGTGTCATCCATCGGATAGAAATACAACACCAGTTTTTTACCCAGATAATCAGACAGCTTGATCGTGCCGCCATCGGTGGCGGTGGCAGTGAACATGGGGGCCGGATCGCCGATTTTCAGTTTCATCGTTCTGTTCTCTCTCGGGTGGTTGGCAGGAATTCTCGATGCACCCCGGTCCCGACGCGGATGGGCCGAGGTCGGAGCCGGGCTCTCGAACGTGGTGGGGCGAGACGCTTTTCCCAGTCTTTGACCCGCCGGTTGCGAACAGCGCCGCGCCACGCCATCAGGTCTGCGGCGAATGGGTAGGCGTTACCAGTAAATCCCCCGGGTCAACTGGGCGAAAGAAATTTGTTCCAGCGAGGGTTGGGAGTCGGCTTGCTGGCCCTTGGCCGCGGACGACTCGGGGAACAGCCGGAATGCCGTGTTCATGATCACGGCGTACAGCTTGGGCGCTACGGCGTGCAGCACCTGGGCGAAAATCCCAACCCGGGTGGCGATGCGCTCCGGGCGGTAAATAATTCCCTGCACGATCAAGTCGGCAGCCTCTTCCGGGCTAAGGGTAGGGACATGCTGGTAGATCTTGGTGGGCGCGATCATCTCGGTCCGCACCAGTGGCATGTTGATGGTGGTGAAGTCGATGCCGCTATCGGAAAACTCGGCGACCGCGCAGCGCGAGAATGCATCCAGCGCCGCCTTGGAGGAGACGTAGGCCGAAAAGCGCGGTGCGTTGCTCAGGACGCCGATGGACGAGATGTTGATGATGTGGCCGCGCTTCTTTTTCAACATGCTGGGGATGAAACCCATGATCAGCCGCAGCGCGCCGAAGTAGTTGAGCTGCATGGTGCGCTCGTAATCGTGGAAGCGATCCAGCGAGTTCTCGATCGCCCGGCGGATGGAGCGGCCGGCATTGTTGATCAGGATGTCCACCCCGCCGTGATCCGCCAGCACTTGTTGCACCAGCGCGTCGCAGGAGGCGATGTCGGCGACGTCGGCGGTGTAAATGAACGCCTTGCCGCCGCGCGCTTCGATGTCCTGCTGGGTTTCCAGCAGCTTCTCCTCGGTGCGGGCGACGATCAGAGTCTTGGCCCCGGCTTCGGCGATCTTGATGGCGGCAGCCTTGCCGATGCCGGCCGAGGCGCCGGTGATTAGCACCACCTTGTCTTTGATCGCGCCGGCCAGGCTGCGGTCGACGAACAGATCCGGATCGAGATTGCGCTCCCAGTAGTCCCACAGTTTCGCAGCGTAGGTTTCCAGCGGCGGCACGGCGATGTCGGTGCCCTTGAGCGCCTTGAGCGTCTCGCGGCAGTCGAAGCGGGTGGGGTAGTTGACGAAGCGCATGACATCGGGCGGCATCCCCAGATCCTTGAGGATCTGATCCCACATCCGCCGCGCCGGCTTGAAGTGCTGCAGTCCGGTCTTGATGACCTGGGGCACGAAGGCGAACATCAGGGCGTTGACCCGCAGGCTCATTTCCGGGGCGTGGGCAGCGTGGGCAAACAGATTGAGGATGTCGCCGACCCGGCGCGGGTGAGGGTCCACCAGATGGAAACACTGGCCATCCAGCCCGTCCACATGGGCGATATGGGCCATCGCGTCGACGATGAAGTTGACCGGCACCAGGTTCAGCCGGCCGCCCTCGATGCCGATCACTGGCATCCACGGCGGCAGCAGGTTGCGCACCTTCTGGATCAGCTTGAAGAAGTAATAGGGGCCGTCGATCTTGTCCATTTCGCCGGTGCGCGAATCGCCGACCACGATGCCGGGGCGGTAGACGCGCCAGGGGCGGGAGTACTCGCGGCGGACGATGCCTTCCGATTCGTGCTTGGTGCGATAGTAGGGGTTGTCGAGTTCCTCGGCTTCCTCGAACATGTCCTCGCGGAACACGCCTTCGTACAGGCCGGCGGCGGCGATGGAACTGGTCAGGTGGAAGCAGCCAGCCTCGATGGCCTCGGCGAAGGCGACTGCGTTGCGGGTGCCTTCGATGTTGACCTTTTGCTGAATCTCGGCGCTGGCCTTGAGATCGTAGATCGCCGCCAGATGGAACAGGTGGTCGATGTTGCCCTTGAGCCGGGCGATGTCGGCCTCGGCCACACCCAGTTTGGGCTGGGTCAAGTCGCCGATGACGGGCGCCGTGCGGGCGGCGCCGGCCCCCCAACGCTGGTGGAGCTGCTCGACCATCGACAATTCGCGTTCCAGAATCAGGTAGTAAACCGTGGCGTCGGGGCGTTGCAGCAGTTTTTCGACCAGGCGGCGGCCGATGAAGCCGGAAGCGCCGGTAACGAAGTAATTCATAATGGTTCTGGCTCCTTATTTTGGTATGACCGCGTTTGGTGATAACCGTCTTGAATTATAGAGTTTGCCGCCCCGAAAATCTTGGTTTCCGAACCCGGTGGGCTCGGGTGCGAGCAGGGGAAAATGACAGATGAGTGCTGCGCAAGGGTTGGTTTTGATCATCGTCACGGCGCTGGCGTCGAGCCTCTGCACGCTGGCGCTGGGGCTGGTGGTGTTTCAGCGTTGGGTACGGCCGCGACTGGAAGCCCGGTTGGTAACCGTCGCCGAAACCCTGGAAGCCCGGGTAAAGGCGGGCGCGGCCACCGCCGGGCAGGAACTGCTGGAGCCGTTGCGCGCTCAGGTGCGCGGCGGGGTGGAGGAGGCGGCGACCGAACTGCTGCCCCGGATTCGGGCGGAACTGACGGCGGGGTTTCGGGAGGTGGCGGCGGAAAGCCTGCCGGCGTTCCGGGAGGAGGTGCGCCAGGGATTCACCGACGCCATCGCCTCGCTGGCCACGACCGAACTATTGGGTCGAACCGCCGGGAAAGTGGTCCGCACCGGGTCGTCGCTGGTGGAGACCGGCCTGAGCCTGCTGCGGGCGGGCCGGCCGAACGAGCGTGATGAGTGAGCGACGCGACCGAACGTCCGCGCTGACCCCCCAGGGTGGTAACGAAAAACAAGAAGCCGGCGGGAAGCCGGCTTCACGAATCAGGCTGGAATCGTCAGTCCGCTGAGCTATGCTAGTTCAAGCATTCTTCAGCGACTCGACCAGATCGATGTATTGCTGCATGGCCGTTTCGTTGGCGGTGCCCTTGAGCTTGGCCCAGGCGTCGTACTTGGCGCGGCCCACCAGGTCGGTGAAGCCAGGCCGCTTACCTTCGACATCGCCCGCCGAGCCCTGCTTGAAGTGGGCGTACAGCTTTAGCATGGTATCGTTATCGGGCCGCTTGCTGAGTTTCTTGCTATCCTCGACGGCGGTTTGGAAACGGCTGGCCAGATCGGACATGGCGGTGGTTCTCCGGTGGTGGGATGGTTACGATGAAAGCGAGTGTAGCCGAACCACGACACGGGTTTATTGCATCGAATGGCTACGTGCCGGCCATGGCGACGACGCCATGGCCAACCGAGCGCGCGGCGCAGCGGCCAATTCAGCAAAGTTCCTTGTAATCCACCGGCTTAGAATCTCTGGTCAATCATGATTCTGGATTTCCTTATGTCCAAGAAAAAGCAGAGTGAGCACATCTCAGGGATCGACACCGCCTGGTTGCGCATGGAGCGCCCCACCAATCTGATGATGATCACCGGAGTCATGATCTTCTCCGAGCGGTTGTCTTACGAGCGGCTACGGGAGGTCATAGAGTCTCGTTTTCTAAAATATCGGCGGTTCGGGCAACGGGCGGCGCAAAAACCTGCGGGCGCCTTTTGGGAGAGCGATCCCCATTTCGATATCGGCCGACATGTCCTGCGCACTGCATTGCCGGGCCGGGCCGACAAGGCCGAACTGGAACACCTGACCAGCGATCTGATGAGCACCCCGCTGGATTTCTCGAAACCGATGTGGCAGTTCCATCTGGTCGAGGATTATCTGGGCGGCAGCGCCGTCATCCTGCGGATCCATCACTGCTACGCCGACGGCATCGCCCTGATTCACGTGCTGTTGTCGCTGACCGACCACGCTCCCCAGATGGCGCTTAAGGCGTTGAAGCCCGAAGCGGAAGAGGAACACGCCGAGGACGCCGGCATTTTCCGGCGGTTTTTCGAGCCGATGGACAAGGTGGTGAACACCACCCTCAAGCTGGGCCGGGGATTGATGGACGAAGGCGCCGATATCGTCCGCAACCCGACCCACGTCCTCGATTATGCCCGCAACGGTGCGCGACTGGCGGCCGAAATCGCCCGACTCGCCCTGATGAGCGATGATTCCAAAACCCGCTTCAAGGGCGATCTGGGCGTATCGAAACGGGTCGCCTGGGCCGAGCCGCTGGATTTGCGTGAGATCAAGACGGTCGGCAAGGCGTTGGGCGGCTCGGTCAACGACGTCTTGCTGGCGTCGGTGGCGGGGGCGTTGCGGGACTATCTGATCGAGCAGGGCAGTCCGGTTCCGGAAAGTCTGGAAATCCGGGCGATTATCCCGGTCAACCTGCGCCCGCAGGAGAAAGCCGCCCGGCTGGGCAATTTTTTCGGGCTGGTGTTTCTGGCCCTGCCGGTGGGCATCGCCAATCCGCTGGCGCGGGTGTATGAGATACGGCGGCGGATGAACGAGCTGAAGGAGTCCTATCAGCCGATTCTGGCCCTGGGCCTGCTGGGAGCCGTCGGCATGGGACCCAACCTGTTGCAGCAACCCTTGCTGGACTTGCTGAGCAACAAGGCCTCGGCGGTGATGACCAACGTGCCCGGCCCGCCCGAAGCGATTTATCTGGGCGGGGCCCGTGTCGCTGAAATGATGTTCTGGGTGCCGCAGTCCGGCCAGATCGGCATGGGAGTCAGCATCCTCAGCTACAACAACCGCGTCCATTTCGGTCTGGTGGCCGACCGGAAACTGGTCGACGATCCAGTGGCGATTATTGACCGGTTTCCCGGCGAATTTGAAAAGCTGCTGTTCATTACCCTGATGAGTCCTTGGGGACAGGATCTGGATGCATTCCAGGTCGAGCGCTCTCTCAAGGCGCTCGGCAGACCGGCGGACTGAAGCCCCGTCGGTTTTAGGATGTTTAGTCTAACGACTGGTCATAAAATTAATCTTAAAGCCGGGTCGGGAGCCTTGGCCGGATTTCCCGAACACCCGTCAGAGGAGCATCGCATGGTCAAGAAAGTCAAAGGCAACGCCGACAGCCAGTGGTCTCAGTCCGTGCGGGAATCCGCGCATTTGATCTGGTTGGCTGGGCTGGGGGCATTCACCAAGGTGAGTTCGGAAGGTGGCAAGCTGTTCGAGGCGCTGGTCAAGGAAGGGGAAAAAATCGAGGAGCAGACCCGTGGAGCCGCCGAGAGCGTGCTGGAAACGGCCAAGAAGCAGACGGACGAAACTCGCGGCCGGATGGGCGAGACCTGGGACAAGGTCGAACAGATTTTCGAGGACCGGTTGACCCGGGTGCTTGGTCGGCTTGGTGTTCCCAACCACGATGATCTGCGCGAGCTGACGCAACGCATTGACGCCTTGCAAGCGCGCCTTGATGAACTGGGCCGCACCCCGGACAAGTCACGGTCGTAAAGCCAGGTGAACGCGGCGAGGGAGTGGGCGACCCGCGGCGACATTACCTGGGCGCGGATGGATGCGCCGTGTCAGCCCATGGTGGTAACGATCCTGCTAATGCTGGCCGAGCCGCTGACCGAGGATCGGCTGTGCGATCTTCTGAACCGGCGGTTGCTGTTGCCGTTCGCCCGGTTCCGGCAACGGCTGGTGCGGGAAGGGCGTCGCTATGCCTGGATCGAGGACGAGGCGTTCGAGCTGAAGGCGCATCTCGAATGGCGGCGGTTGCCGGAGCCGGCCGATCAGCAAGCGCTGGCGGCGCTGGTGGGCGAAGTGGCCAGCCAGCCGCTGGATCGGGATCGACCGCTGTGGCGCTGCGTGGTGGTGGAGAATACGGGGTCGGGCTGCGCGCTGTTGTTCCGGGTGCATCACTGCATCGCCGATGGCATCGCCCTGCTGCGGGTGTTTTTGACCCTGGCCGACCGGACGCCGCAGCCGGATGGCGGGTCCGCGGCGCCGGTGATGTCGCTGGCGGAACAGCGCAACCAGGCCCGTCTGGCGGCCAAGACGGCCAAAGCGCCAAAGCGACTCGCCACCGGATTCGAACGATTGCGCTGGGGCGGGGCGTTGCTGGCGGGATTGCTGCGGCAACTCGTGGTGATCCCGGAAACCCGGACCGCGTTGCGGGGGCGGTTGAACGGCCAGAAGCGCATGGCCTGGTCGGCGCCGATTCCCCTGCGCGACATCGGGCGCATCCGTCAGCGCTGGGGCGGGCGAGTGAACGACGTGATGCTGACCGTGGTGGCCGGCGCGCTGGGCCGGTATCTGCGGGCGCGGGGCGAAATCCGGCCAAGACTGATGGCGCGGCTGGCGGTGCCGGTCAATCTGCGGCCCTATCAGGAAGAAATTCAACTGGGCAACCAGTTCGCGGTGGTTTTTCTGAAACTGCCGCTGGATGTGACTGACCCGGTAACGCGGCTGGCGGCGGTGCGGGCGCGCATGGAGCGGGTCAAGGCCTCGCCGGAAGCGCTGGCGAATGCGCTGGTGATCCGGCTGGTCGGCAGCTTGCCCAACGGGCTGGAGCAGGGACTGTTGCGGCTGCTGGGATTGAAGGCGACCGCGGTGTTGACCAACGTGCCGGGGCCGGAGGAGCCGCTGTATCTGGCGAACGCACCGCTGGCGGAGGTGCTGGCCTGGGTGCCGCAGGTCACCAGCATCGGAATCGGCGTTTGCGTGCTGAGTTATGCTGGGACGATCACCATTGGCGTCACCACCGATCAGGGCGTGGTGGCCGATCCGGCGGAACTGGTGGCTGGACTCGAGGCGGAAATCGCCGAACTGACGGCGCGAGTGGGCCCGGCCATCGGGTGATCATCGATCGCTTAATTTGAGAGGTTTAGGGAGGCTCTATGCTGGTTACCCAGCCCGAAAGCATTCAACGTCAGGCCAGCGGCCCCCGGATCGGTTTGGCCATCGCGGGCGGCGGGCCGGTGGGGCTGGTCTACGAAATCGGCGCGTTGCAGGCGCTCAGCGAGGCGCTGGATGGCATTGACTTCAACCATCTCAACGTGTACGTGGGCGTCAGCGCCGGTGCGGTGATGGCGGCGCTGCTGGCCAACCGGCTCTCTCCCCGCCAGGTTTGCCATATTTTCATCAGCAACGAATCCGAGGAACATCCGCTCGATCCACGGATTTTCCTGATGCCCGCCTTCGGCGAGTACTGGCGGCGGTTGTCGTCGGCGCCCCGGCTGGTGCTGGAAGCATTCTGGCGCTATTTGCAAAATCCGCTGGACTCGAGCCTGCTGCACTCGCTGACCCGGTTGGGGCAGGCGTTGCCGTCCGGCTTTTTCGACAACGAGCCCATCCATCAATATCTGGCCGATCTGTGGAGTGGGCCAGGTCGAACCGATGATTTTCGCCAACTGCCAAACAAGCTGTACGTGGTGGCGGTGGATCTGGATACCGGCGAATCGGTGAAATTTGGCGCGCCCGGCTACGACCACGTGTCGATTTCCCGTGCGGTGCAGGCCAGCAGCGCGCTGCCGGGGTTGTATCCGCCGGTGAAAATCGACGACCGTTATTTCGTGGACGGCGCCCTGCAAAAGACCATGCACGCCTCGGTGGCCTTGCAGGAAGGGCTGGATTTGCTGCTGTGCCTCAATCCGCTGGTACCGTTCGACGCCCGGCTGGCGGGCCAGGCGGGCCGGCCCACCGAGATCAGCCGGCTGGTCGAAGGCGGATTGCCCGTGGTGCTCTCGCAGACCTTTCGGGCGCTGATCCATTCCCGCTTTCAGGTCAGCATGGAAAAGTATGACGCCGAGTTCGAGCATACCGACCTGATCCTGTTCGAGCCCAACCGCGACGACGCCAAGATGTTCTTCACCAACGTGTTTAGCTTTTCCGGCCGGGACTGGGTATGCGAGCACGCCTACCAGACCCTCCGCGAGGATCTGCTGGCCCGGCGCGCGGAACTGGAGCCGATCCTGGCCCGGCACGGTATCCGAATGCGGATGGACGTGCTGGAGGACCGCAACCGGCATTACTACACCAGCGCGCGTCATCGGAAGAGTTCAGCCGCACCGAAGAGGTATCGCAGCCGGCTGACCCAGAGTCTGGGCGCCACACTGGATCAATTGCAGGAGATTGTCTCAGCGCCGGCCGGGCACGCACGTTAATGAATCTGGTTCTCGCCCTGGTCTGTCACAGGGAGAGATCATCCTTCTCGATTACGCCAAGTACTCGCGGCTGATCTGCTGAAACAGCAGCCGCGCTTCCCCATTCAGGAACGGCGCTACCAGCGACAACACCTGATAGACACCCAAACCCAGGTTGTTGCCATCATCCGGAGCCGTGCTGGCGCTGGCGCTGACGCGGACACTCTGAAAGTTCAGCCAATAGGTGGCGACTACCGCGATGTTGCGGGCCAGCGCGGCAATGTCTTCGCTGGTCGCGTTCATAACGCCGGCATCCACCAAACCCTTGCAAATGGCGGCGGCGGTGCTGATCTTGCGCTCCAGGATGCGGCGAAAGTGGGTCCGCAATTTTTTGTTGCGGCTCAGAATATTGTCGAGATCGCGGTAGAGGAAGCGGTATTCCCAGATGCTCTCGAACACCAGGTGCAGATACAGCCACATGTCCTCCATGTTCGGCACGCGGCGTTCAGGCGTTTGCAGTGCGGCATCCATCCGCCGCTCAAACTGCTGGAACAGCAGCGCGATGATGTCGTCCTTGCTGCGGAAGTGGTAGTAAAGATTGCCGGGGCTGATGTCCAGTTCATCGGCGATGTGATTAGTGGTGATGCGGGGTTCGCCGTGTTCGTTGAACAGTTGCAGGCTGGTGTGCAGGATGCGGTCGCGGGTTTTCATGGAGGCTGGCGCGGGTCCAGGGCGGAGGTGGGCGGAACGCGGGTCCAAAGCGGGTCACGCTGTTTAATTTTGGGCGGTTTCAGGCTATTTTCCAGTCCTTGCGGTTCGATTGGGATCATGAAACATTCATCAAGGGGGTAGCGTGGAAAAAATCTGGTTGCGCGAATATTCACCGGGCGTGCCGGCGGAAGTGGACCTGAGCGAATTCAGTTCGCTGAAGGATATTCTGGAGAAAAGCTGCCAGCGGTTCGCCGATCTGCCGGCTTATTCGAATATGGGCGTAACCCTGTGGTATCGGGACATCGACCGGCTCAGCCGCGCGTTCGGTGCCTGGCTGCAACAGGCGCTGGGGTTGGGCAAGGGCGAGCGAGTCGCCCTGATGATGCCCAACGTCCTGCAATATCCGGTGGCGTTGTTCGGCGTCCTGCGCGCGGGTTTGGTCGTGGTGAACGTCAATCCTCTGTATACGCCTCGCGAATTGGAGCATCAACTCAGGGATTCGGGCGCGACCGTCATCGTCATCCTCGAGAATTTCGCCCACACCCTGCAGGAAGTATTGGAAAAGACTCCGGTCAAGACCGTGATCACGACCCAGTTGGGCGACCTGTTCCCGTTTCCCAAGCGGCCACTGGTCAATTTCGTGGTCAAGCGGGTCAAGAAGCTGGTGCCGGCCTGGAACATCCCTGGCGCGATTCCGTTCCTGCAGGTGCTGAGCGAGGGGGTGGCCAAGACTTTGACTGATGTGCCGCTCGATCACGAGGATCTGGCGTTCCTGCAGTACACTGGCGGCACCACCGGCGTCGCCAAGGGCGCGATGCTAACCCACGGCAATCTGGTGGCCAACTTGCAGCAGGCCTCGGCTTGGCTGAGTTCGGTGTCAAAACCGGGCGAGGAGACCATCATCACCGCTCTGCCGCTGTATCACATCTTCTCGCTGACCGTGAACGGTTTGACTTTCATGAAGGCGGGTGGTCACAGCATTCTGATCACCAATCCGCGCGACATGCCCGGCTTCGTCAAGGAACTGGGCAAGGTCCGGTTTACCGTCATCACCGGGGTGAACACGCTCTTTAACGGCCTGTTGCACGCGCCCGGCTTCGACCGGCTGGATTTTAGCGCCCTCAAGCTGAGCGTGGCCGGTGGCATGGCGGTGCAGCGGGCGGTGGCGGAACGCTGGAAGCAACTGACCGGTGTACCTCTGATTGAGGGTTATGGTCTGACCGAGACTTCGCCACTAGCGACCTGCAATCCACTGACCTTGCCCGAGTACAACGGCAGTATCGGCCTGCCGCTGCCTTCGACCGAACTGTCCATTCGCGATGACGACGGCCGGGAGTTGGGCGTCGGCCAGGATCAGGTCGGCGAGCTCTGCATTCGTGGCCCGCAGGTGATGCGCGGCTACTGGCAACGGCCCGACGAAACCGCCAAAATCATGACCGACGATGGCTACCTGCGGACCGGGGACATCGGGTACGTGGACGAGCGGGGCTACGCGCGGATCGTGGACCGCAAGAAGGACATGATCCTGGTGTCCGGCTTCAACGTCTATCCCAACGAGATCGAAGACGTGGCGGCGCTGCATCCGGGGGTGCTGGAAGCCGCGGCGATCGGGATGCCCGACGAGAAGTCGGGCGAGGCAGTCAAGCTCTTCGTGGTCAAAAGGGATTCGGCGCTGACCGCCGAGGCGCTGATCGAGCATTGCCGTCAGCAGTTGGCTGGCTACAAGGTGCCGCGCCAGGTCGAGTTTCGCAAGGAATTACCCAAAACCAACGTCGGCAAGATTCTGCGGCGGCTGCTGCGGGAGGGGTAGCGGCGACGCTCTCTCCCGCTGGGAAAGGGTTGGAGTGAGGGGACGCCGATCAAGCCGCCGCCGGGAGATTGACCGCGCGCTCCAGCCAGTCCAGCAGGTAATCCGCCGGCTCGCACCAGTTCAGCTCCATCATCATGGCGTGGGCCATGTTTGGGAAGATGCGAACCTCGGCATTATGGTAGAAGCGGGCGGTTTCCTCGACCATCGCCGGCGAGACGAACACATCGTTGCGCGCGCCGAGCGCGAGGATCGGTATCCGCAACTGGCGTGGATTCAGTCGCAGCGGATTCAGGCCCATCATGTCCAGCGCGACTACCTGCGATTCCGCCTGGACGTAATCGAAGTACTCCCGCAACTTCGACGCCGGCATCTCCGGGGAAAACAGCAGTCGCCGCATCATCTCCGGCGTGCCGTAAGTCGGACCGAGCATGGAGAACAGCACCATTTGCTGGAACAGGAACGGATGGCGCATCGCCATGTGCAGGTTGGTCGGCAGCAGACCCTGCGGCGGCACCGAGGCCATCAACACCACCCCCGCGATGCTGGCATGGTTCTCCAAGTATTTCTGTACCACCATGCCGCCCATCGAATGACCGATCAGCACCGGCGGAGCCGGCATGGTTCCAGCCACTTTTTCCAGGTCGGCGACGTAATCGGCCAGCCGCCAGGAGTGCAGATGCTCGTGGCCCTCGCTGCGGCCGTGGCCACGCAGGCTGAAGGCGTGCGCTTCGTAGCCATGCCGGGCGCAATAGGGCAGGAAATTTTCATCCCAGCAGCGGGCGTCCGCGAACGAGCCATGCACGAACAGCAGCGGCGCCGGTTTGGGTGTGGTTTCGGGATAGCGGCTGATCATGTCCAGTTTCATGGTGATTGAGATCCTGTCGGGTCGGGAAAGGTGGTCAGATACGGTAACGGTTTGGGTGACTCGGTGCTTGAAGGGAATGGTTGCGCGGGTGGACGACCGGGGGTTTTCAGCGCAAGGCCACGGTTTCCACCCAAATCAGCTCGCAGGCACCAGCGCCGGTATCCTCGCGGCTCAGCGAGCTGCGCCAATGCCAGCCGTCGTCGCGACGGACGTCGACCAGGTAACCGCTCAAATTGACAATATGACCGGGACGCACCGACTTCAACCGGTCGGCGACGGTGCGCGAGGCGGGTATCAGGTGCATGTTGGCGCTGTGGGTCTCGATGTCCCGGTGCGGGATGGGAAAAGTGGTGGTGAGCCAGTAGTAGAACCGGTTGCGTTGATGAATGGCGATTTGGGCCAGTACCGCGCTGTCCGACATCGGCCCCCAGCCCAGCGCCAAATCCACTGGCGCCAGTTCCGCGCCGGCGTCGAAGCGGTAATTCTCCCGGCCCAGCACCCGGGCTTCGACGGCAAATTCCGCCAACGCCTTGATCTCGTATCGGCCCTTGCGGAACGATGGTGCTGCCGCATCCAGCGACTGTTGTTGCGGAGCGTCGGGGGCCAGGATGCCCGGTGGTCGTTCGATGGCGCGGTCCCGCCAGGCGAACCAGGCACCGAGCGCGCAGATCAGGAGCAACAGCCAGGCACGACGCATGGAGGGCGAGCCGTTTGGTCAAGGAATCAGATCCTGGTCGACTGCCGGGGTCCAGTCCGCCGGATCGATCGCCATGATCTGGCAACGCAGGCGACCCTGGCTTAGCAGCGCCTCCACGGCATCACCGACGCAGGCGATGTCGGCCCGCCGCAGAATTTCGCCGCCAGGTAGCCGGCGCACGATGGCGTAGCCACGGTCGAGCGTGGCGAGCGGACTCAGGGCGTGCAAATGATTGCCGAGTCCGTGCAGGCGCTGGGAGGTGGTTGCCAGGCGCAGTCGCATCGCCGCGCGCAGTCGCTGGTCCAGATCGTCGAGTCGCTGAGCGCGATCCCGCAGCCGGTGGCGCGGTTGGGCGCGGTCGAGCCGGCGCGCCAGTTCCGCCAGCCGCTGGCGCTGATCGGCGAGCCGCCGTTGCAGCGCGCCGTCCAGCCGCTCGGCCAGCAGGCGAACCCGGCGCAGCCATTCCAGCCGGTCGGGGCTGGCCAGTTCCGCCGCCGCCGTGGGGGTGGCGGCGCGCAGATCGGCAGCGAAATCGGCGATAGTGACGTCGGTCTCGTGACCGATGCCGGTTACCAGCGGAATCGCGCAAGCACAGATCGCCCGCGCCACGGCTTCCTCATTGAAGGCCTGCAAATCCTCCAGCGAACCGCCGCCGCGCGCCAGCAACAACACGTCGCAGTCCCGGCGTTCGGACGCCAGCCGGATCGCGCTGGCGATGCGTTCCGCCGCGCTGTCGCCTTGCACCGGCGCCGGATAAAGCAGGACCGGCACGCTCGGACAGCGGCGGCGCAGAGTGGTTAGCACGTCGCGGATCGCCGCGCCGGTGGGGGAGGTGATGACGCCGATCCGGCGCGGGAAACGGGGCAGGGGTCGCTTGCGTTCGGGGGCGAACAGACCTTCCCGTTCCAGCTTGAGGCGCAGCTCATCGTAAGCCCGGCGCAGCGCGCCAGCACCCGCTTCCTCCACGTATTCGACGATGATTTGAAAATCGCCGCGCGGTTCGTACAGGCTGACCCGGCCACGCACCAGTACGTGTTGACCGTTGCGCGGACAGTCGCGGAACAGGAAGGCGCGGTTTTGGAACAGGGCGCAGCGGATTTGCGCCCTGGTGTCCTTGAGCGAGAAGTAGAGATGGCCGGAGGACGGGCGGGACAGATTGGAGACTTCGCCTTCCACCCACAACGACGGAAATTCGCCTTCCAGCAGGGCGCGCGCGTCCTGATTCAGGCGGGAGACCGTGTAGATGTCGCGGGATGGCATGGAAGCGTTCATCCCGGCCAGCCGTTTTCCCCCACCAAATCGTGCAGCGGCTGGCGCTTGGCCCAGCCCTCCTGTTCGAGCATGGGTTGGTCGTAGAATCGCTCGACCGGTCCCAGACACAGCACCGCCACCGGGCGCGCGCCCGGCGGCATCCCCAACAGGCCGGCCAGCGCGTCGGGATCGAACAGCGATACCCAGCCCAGTCCCAGCCCCTCGGCCCGCGCCGCCAGCCACAGGTTCTGAATCGCGCAGGCCACCGAGGCCAGATCCATCTCCGGGAGGGTGCGCCGCCCAAATAGATGGCGTTCGCGCCCGTCCATCAGCGCCGCCACCAGCACTTCCGCGCAGTCCAGCACCCCTTCCACCTTAAGGCGCATGAAGTCATCCTCGCGTTCGCCCAGGGCGCGGGCGGTCTGAATCCGCTCTTGCTCGATCAAGGCATGAATAGCGCGGCGCAAGGTGGCGTCGGTGATGCGGATGAAGCGCCACGGCTGCATGAAACCCACGCTTGGCGCGTAATGGGCCGCCGCCAGCAGGCGCATGAGTTGGTCCTCCGGGACGTGACCGGCCCGAAAATGGCGCATGTCGCGGCGTAGAGCGATGGCCTTGTACACGGCGCTGATTTCAGCATCACTGAACGAATGCGTCGGTTCGCCGCTCGACGCGGCAGAGATTTTATGGGGGTCCGCCATGGTGAGAGAGAATCCACCTGTTTTGGAAAATCAGATTGCAGCCCGGCTGGCCCATGCCACGAATCCAGCCGACTTTCCGTTTACCGGTCGCGCGCCGTAGCATAAACTAATCCGCTTAATTTTTTGCCGAGTCCAGAGGCCCCGTCATGCGTATCGTTCAAGAAGCCCTGACCTTCGACGATGTCCTGCTCCTGCCCGCGTATTCCGCCGTGTTGCCCAAGGACGTGAGCCTCAGGACTCAACTGACCCGCGCCATCACCCTCAACATCCCGCTGATGTCGGCGGCGATGGATACGGTGACCGAGTCGCGGCTGGCCATCGCCCTGGCGCAGGAAGGCGGTATCGGCATTATCCATAAAAATATGCCGGTTGAAAAACAGGCCCAGGAAGTGCGGCGGGTCAAAAAATATGAAAGTGGCGTTATCAACGATCCCATCGTCACCGCGCCGACCACCACCATCCGCGAGGTCTTGGCCCTGACCCGCGCCCATCATATTTCCGGCGTGCCGGTGGTGGATGGCGAGGATTTGGTCGGCATCGTGACCAGCCGCGATCTGCGCTTCGAGCACAATATGGACGCCCCGGTCAGCGCCATCATGACGCCGAAGGAGCGGTTGGTCACGGTGCGCGAAGGCGCCAGCCGCGAGGAGATCGTGGCATTGCTGCACAAGCACCGCATCGAAAAGGTGTTGGTGGTCAATGGCCGTTTCCAGTTGCGCGGCATGATCACGGTCAAGGACATTCAGAAATCCAGCGACTTCCCGTTCGCGTGCAAGGACAGCCTCGGTCGGCTGCGCGTCGGCGCGGCGGTCGGCACCGGCGGCGATACCGAGGAGCGGGTGGGGGCGCTGGTGAGCGCCGGGGTGGACGTGATCGTGGTGGACACCGCCCACGGCCATTCCCACAACGTGCTCAACCGGGTGCGCTGGGTCAAGGAGCAGTTCGCGGAAGTGCAGGTGATCGGCGGCAACATCGCCACCGCCGCCGCCGCTCGCGATCTGGTCGAAGCCGGCGCGGATGCGGTGAAGGTCGGGATAGGCCCGGGTTCGATCTGCACCACCCGCATCATCGCCGGGGTCGGCGTGCCGCAGATCAGCGCGGTCGCCAACGTGGCCGAGGCGTTGCGCGACAGTGACGTACCGGTGATCGCCGACGGCGGCGTGCGCTACTCCGGCGACCTGGCCAAGGCCATCGCCGCCGGCGCGCATACCGTGATGATCGGCAGCCTGTTCGCCGGCACCGAGGAAGCGCCGGGCGAGATCGAGCTGTTCCAGGGTCGTTCCTACAAATCCTATCGCGGCATGGGTTCCATCGGGGCGATGACTCAGCAGCACGGCTCCAGCGACCGCTATTTCCAGGAAGGCAGCGCGGTGGAAAAACTGGTGCCGGAGGGCATCGAAGGCCGGGTGCCCTACAAGGGCAGCGTGCTGGCGATCATCAATCAGTTGATGGGCGGACTGCGGTCCAGCATGGGCTACGTTGGCTGCCAGAACATCGCCGAGATGCGGATCAAGCCGGCGTTTACCCGCGTCACCAGCGCAGGGATGCGCGAAAGCCACGTCCACGATGTGACCATCACCAAGGAAGCGCCGAATTATCGGGTGGATTGAAGCAGGCCCGTGATCGCGCTCACGCCATTTCCTTTTCGCACTGAGCGCCTCGGCGCCTCGGTGCCCCAGTGCTTCAGGTGACTCATGACCGCCCGCGACATCCATCTCGACCGCATTCTCATCCTCGACTTCGGTTCCCAGTACACCCAGTTGATTGCCCGCCGGGTGCGCGAGATCGGGGTCTATTGCGAGATTCACCCCTACGACGCCGAGCCGACCGCGATTCGCGCTTTTCATCCGCGCGGAATCATCCTGTCCGGCAGCCCGGAATCGACCACGGTCGCCGACGGTCCCCGCATCCCCCAGGTAGTCTTTGACCTGAACGTACCACTGCTCGGCATCTGCTACGGCATGCAGACGATGGCGATGCAACTCGGCGGGCTGGTCGAAGCGTCGGATCACCAGGAATTCGGTTACGCCCAGGTGCGCGCTCACGCCCATTCCGAATTGCTGCGCGCCATCGAGGACCACGCCAGCCCGGAGGGTTACGGCCTGCTGGACGTGTGGATGAGCCACGGTGACCGGGTGACGGCCCTGCCGCCCGGTTTTACGCGCATCGCCAGCACGCCCACCGGTCCCATCGCGGGCATGGCGCACGAGGAAAAACATTGGTACGGCGTACAGTTCCATCCTGAAGTGACCCACACCCGCCAAGGCGAGCGCATCCTGCGCCGCTTCGTGCTGGACATCTGCGGTTGCGAGCCGCTGTGGACCACCGGCAACATCATCGAGGACAACATCGCCGCTATCCGTTCCCAGGTGGGCAACGACGAAGTGTTGCTGGGCCTGTCCGGCGGGGTGGATTCCTCGGTGGTGGCGGCCCTGCTGCATCGGGCCATCGGCGACCAGTTGACCTGCGTGTTCGTGGATACCGGTCTGCTGCGGCTGCATGAGGGCGACCAGGTGATGACCACTTTTGGCCGGCATCTCGGCGTCCGGGTAATCCGGGTGGACGCCGAGGCGCGCTTTCTGACCGCGCTGGCCGGCGTGGCCGACCCCGAACAGAAGCGCAAGATCATCGGCGGACTGTTTATCGAAGTGTTCGAGGAAGAGGCGGCCAAGCTGCGGGATGCCAAGTGGCTGGCTCAGGGCACCATCTATCCCGACGTGATCGAATCGGCGGGTGCGAAGACCGGCAAGGCCCACGTCATCAAGTCCCATCACAACGTCGGCGGCCTGCCGGCGGCGATGCGGCTGAAACTGGTCGAGCCGCTGCGGGAGCTGTTCAAGGACGAGGTGCGCCGGTTGGGGATGGAACTGGGCCTGCCTTCCGAAATGGTTTACCGCCATCCGTTTCCCGGTCCGGGGTTGGGCGTGCGGATTCTCGGCGAGGTGAGAAAGGAATATGCCGACTTGCTCCGCCGGGCCGACCACATCTTTATCGAGGAACTGCGCCGAGCCGAGCTGTACGACAAGACCAGCCAGGCGTTCGCGGTGTTTCTGCCGATCAAGTCGGTGGGGGTGATGGGCGATGGCCGCCGCTACGACTACGTGATCGCCCTGCGGGCGGTGGAGACGGTAGATTTTATGACCGCCCACTGGGCGCATCTGCCCTACGGGTTCCTGGATCGGGTGTCGCGGCGCATCATCAACGAGGTGCGCGGCGTTTCCCGGGTGGTTTACGACATTTCCGGCAAGCCGCCAGCGACCATCGAGTGGGAGTGATCCCACGTCTGGCACGGCCAGGCGCCTGATGGCATAAAAAGCCGATAAGCCCGCGTCACTGCGGGCTTGGTCCAAGCCAAGCGCCGGCCAGGCGTGCCCCCTGTCGGCCAGGAACCGCCGCCGCATCGCCGGCATGGTCTACGCACGCTTAGCCAGCTCGACAGCTTGCACATCGAGGGCGCGGCCCAGCGGCCGGCGCAAGCGCCGACCCAGGCTGCCCCGACGCCGCCGGCGGCCAAAGTGCAGCATCGGGCCAAGCCCGCGCCGTCCGAGCTGGAACAGCGCAAGGCGCGGCTACGAGCGCAGATGGAGGCCAAGAAGGCGAAATACCAGGACAAGGGCAGGGGGCGCGGTCGATCATTGCGTGATTGCTTGCACTTTGCTAGAACGCAAGAAACTGCATCAAAATGAGGTTTTGAAACATGCCATCCGTCACCGTCCGAAATGTGCCCGATGAAGTGCATCGCGCCATCCGCGTGCGAGCCGCTCAACACGGCCGCAGCATCGAGGCCGAGATGCGCGACATTCTGGAATCCGCCGTGAAGCCGCAAGGCCGGGTCAAGCTCGGTTCGATGCTGGCCGACATCGGCCGCAAGATGAAACTGACCGAAGAAGAATTTGCCATCTTCGAGAGTGTGCGCGACAAAACCCCGGCCCGTGCTGTGAGTTTTGAATGATCCTGCTCGATACCAATGTGGTTTCGGAGCCGTTGCGACCCACGCCCGAGGCCCGCGTCATCGAGTGGATCGGCGCGCAACCCCTGGAGACGCTTTACCTGTCCGCAATGACCGTGGCCGAGTTGCGCGCCGGCGTGGCGCTGCTGCCAGCGGGCAAGCGCCGGAACAACCTGCACGAGTATCTGGAGAAGCGCGTGCTGCCCTCGTTCGTCGGCCGCGCACTACCTGACCGGGCTTGCACGAGCGCCTATGCCGAGTTACTGGCAACGGTTCGCAAGGCCGGCAGTCGCATCGAAACGGCAGACGCTTGCATCGCAGCCATTGCGTTCGCCAACGGATTGACCGTGGCCACGCGAGACATCCGCCCATTTCAGGCAGCCGGTTTGAGTGTGATGTGGCAGGTCGTGACGGAGTAGATCTTGAACCACTTGGTACTGAACAGGACGCCACTGCTAGGCTCGCCGCTCAGAAACTGTTTCAATAAATCGAACGGAAGGCCCGGTAGGTCTTCTGGCTTCGCGCTGGGGCAGTATGTTCCCTTCGGTAGCCAATACTGCAATCTAGCCACTGGATTCGTCCGCGCGTAACCCTTTGATCTGTATTGGTCTACGTTGCGGCCTTTGCGGACTTCGGGCCAGTTCCAGGGAGCGAGGTCGGAGCGAGGAATGGCCAGGAGAGAGTGGAATGTGGCCCGGAACGGGCTGGAAGGCTGACCGGCGCAGTCCGCAGGCTTCCCCAAGAATCCCCAAGAACACGCGGGAACCGGTGCGATCAGGCAAGAAAAAACCCCAACCGAGAACGGTTGGGGTTTCATTATTGGTGGTGGAAGGCTGACCATGTGCCGACCGGCCTCCCGAGCTGGTGAGCACTGGTGTGGGTTGCTGAGGGTTGGTTCACATGGCGCCCTCACCCGCTGGCTTCTGCTGCGCGTGCACGGCCTCGAAAATCTCCTTGGCCAGGATGGGAAACGCCGTGCGTTGAAACTCGCCGTCGTCCATGTAGCGGGTGACGATCTTGTCGTTCTCGGACATGCGCTGAATCATCAGGTCCTCAATCAACTTGCGCACGCCCAGTTGGAACTTGTCCAGCGGGTTGGCCATGGCCGTTTGAATGACCTGACTGTTGCTGGTGGCCCGCGCCTTGATCTGGTCAAAGAACAGCCGGTCCTCTTCGGTAAAGGTGGTGCCGAAGCGCTCGTTGAGTACCTGGATGATTTCCGACAACGGCGCTTTTTCTTCCTTGGCTTTGCCCGTGCCGACATCGGTTGGGCTGTAGACGCCCTCGGGTTCGCCTACCTTCAGTTCAATCGGGCCACTAGAAACGCGTTGCAGCCGGTAGTACTGCAACTCCACCTCGTTGCCGATCTTGACCACGGTGTTGTCACGGTCCAGCGGCAGGTGTGGCAGCAGGAAGCGCCCGTAGCTGTAGAGCATTTCCAGATCAGGGTCTGCATACGGCAGGATCTGGCTCAGGAAGGAGTACATCCGCACATAGCCGCCCAGCTTGTCACGGAAGCTTGAGCGCACCTCGTCATCTTCGATGGCCTTGAAACGGTCTACCGCCGGTTGCAGGTGGCGCTGCATGTGGGCGTGGTCGGCCGGGTTCTGCCGATCCGGCTGGCGGTAGAAGATGCGTGCAAACGCTTCGACCTCGCTCCAGTGGTAAATCTGCAGTTGATCCAGCTCGTGCTTGATGCTGGGCAGCATCTCCGGGTTGGCGGATTCCTGCAGGCTGGTCGAGTCGAAATACGGTTTGGTAACTACCTACCCTCAAATGCCAACCTGAGGGTATCGAAGGGGTTAGGTGATTTCCGAAAAACAATCTCCCCATTC
>JBDHRD010000236.1:0-4264 GCA_039807425.1 Candidatus Contendibacter sp.
GCTCAGCATCGAATTGGTCACACGGCTCAACGAAAAGGAGTTCCAGGCCTATCTGACGGGCGAACAGATTCAGCACCAGCATGGCGGCCGCAGTTATCCGATTCACAACCTGGGTATTCTGATCGGATGCGAGCAAATCGTGCCGTTCGAGGAAATTGCAGATCGCCGGCCACCCGTACTGCTGTTCCGCAGCGCGGAAGCCAGCGCCGCCCTGCAGGTCGAGGCGGTGCAGGGTAATCAGGAAATCATCGTCAAGCCGGTCGGCCCCCAGTTCGACGACGTGCCCGGCATCTCCGGCGCCACCGTACTGGGCGATGGCCGCGTGGTGGTGGTACTGGAACTGGCGGCGCTGGTACGCAATATCGGCTCCCAGGCTCAGAAACAGATGGAAAGCCGTGCGCTGCGCGCGGCGCGGCAGGAGGCGCGGCCGGAGAAACTCAGCGTCATGGTCATCGACGATTCGATCACCATGCGCAAGGTGACCGCCCGGATTCTGGAACGTCACAACATGCGGGTCATCACCGCCAAGGATGGTTTGGACGCTGTGGCGATGCTGCAGACCCAGGTGCCTGATCTGGCGATTCTCGATATCGAGATGCCACGCATGGATGGTCTCGAAGTGCTGGCCCACGTTCGCAACCAGCCTGCTCTTTCGCATCTGCCGATCATCATGGTGACATCGCGCAGCGGCGACAAACACCGCAGCCGCGCCATGAAACTGGGCGTCAACGACTATTTGACCAAGCCTTATCAGGAAGAGCAGTTGATGCAGTCGATTCGCAAGATATTCGGCGAACGCGCCCTGGAGTTGATCACCTGAGACGGTCGGGCCGGGTCCGGATCACCGGCCCCGGTTCCGCGCCGCCCGTTTCCCGGACCCCGTTATGGAAGCTTCCTCCAATCTCCGTTGTTTGTTGATCGCAGTGCAGGGCGGGCAGGTCATCTTGCCCAGCAGTCTCGTCGTCGAGGTGTTACCCTTCGCCACCCCCCTGCGGATCGAAGCGGCGCCCCATTGGGTGGTCGGCGCCGTATTGTGGCGCAATCTGACCACGCCGCTGGTCAGTCTGGGACGGCTGATTTTTCGGGTGGCGCCAGATTCCGATCTCAATTCCCGGATTATCATCCTTAATACCCTGGGTTCGGACTCCCAGTTGCTGCATTTCGGCCTGTTGGGCACTTCGGCGCCGCAACCGGTCAACCTGCAACACTCCGAGATCAACCTGGATCCTGATGTCGTGGAAACTGATCTGCGCATGCCGGGCATTTTGAGTCAGGCGCGCTATCAGGATCAGCCGGTCATCATTCCGGATCTGGACGCCATCGAGGCGGTATTGCAACCCCTGGTCCGCCGGGCCTGACCAGCGCGGAGCGCGCGTTTTGCTCTCATGCGGTTGAGTACGATCAAACTGGCAGGGTTTAAATCCTTCGTGGATCCTGCCGTACTGCATTTGCCCAGCAACCTGGTCGGTATCGTCGGCCCCAATGGCTGCGGTAAATCCAACATCATCGACGCGGTGCGTTGGGTGATGGGCGAAAGCTCGGCTCGCAGCCTGCGCGGCGAGACCATGAGCGACGTCATCTTCAACGGCTCGGCCAGTCGCAAGCCGGTCGGGCAAGCCTCCATCGAACTGGTGTTCGACAACAGCCAGGGCCGGTTAGGCGGGCCTTGGGCCAGTTACGGGGAAATCGCCATCCGGCGGGTGGTAAGCCGCGACGACCAGTCCAGCTACTTTCTCAATGGCGCACGCTGCCGTCGCCGCGATATCGCGGATATTTTTCTGGGCACCGGCCTCGGACCACGCAGTTATGCCATCATGGAGCAGGGCATGATTTCGCGAGTGATCGAGGCCCGACCGGAGGAGCTGCGGATGTTTCTGGAGGAGGCGGCCGGCATTTCCAAGTACAAGGAACGCCGCCGCGAGACCGAAACCCGCATTCGGCATACCCGCGACAATCTCGACCGGCTCGACGACGTGCGCGAGGAATTGAGCCGGCAACTCCAGCATTTGCAGCGCCAGGCTCGCGCCGCCGAGCAGTATCGCGAACTGCGCGCCGGAGAACGCCGGCTGCGGGTGGAATTGCTGACCCTACGCTGGCGGAATCTGCAAGCCGAGATCGACCACCGCGACAACGAACTGCGCCAGCGGGAAACCGCACTGGAAGCGGTGCTGGCTGAACAGCGACGACTGGAAGCCGGTTTGGAAGCTGGCAGAGTTCGGCGGTTGGAGGCGAACGACCGTTTCAACGAGACCCAGGGCCGTTATTACCAGGCCGGCGCCGATATCAGCCGGCTCGAACAGTTTTTGCGCCACCAGCGCGAACTGCGACGGCGGCGCGAGGACGATGGTCGCCAGCTCGAGACCGCGCTGGTGGAGGTGCAAGAGCAGTGGGATGCGGATCGGCGACAGCAGGAGGAACTGGCGGCGCTATTGACCGCTGCTGAGCCGGAACGGGCGCGGGCGTTGACGTTCGAGACGGCGGCCAACGCCGCGCTGGCCGCCGCTGAAGCCGCTCTGCGTGAGGAGCAGGTGGTTTGGGAAGAGTTCGGTCGGCGCCAGGCCGAGGCGCGGCGCCAAGCCGAGGTCGAGCGCACCCGGATCGAGCAGGAGCAGCGACAATGGCTCCAAGGCGAGCGGCGGTTAGAGCGGTTGCGATTCGAGGCGGCCCAACTGGCCGACGCCGAGTTCGAGGGCGGAATCGCCGAGTTGAACGCGGCCGAACAGGATGCCGCTGAAACTCTGCGTCGCGCACAGGACGAGTTGAAGGACACCGAGGCCGGGATGACCGCGACCGGAGATGCGCGGCGCCAGGCGAGCCAGCGGGTGCGGGAATCGCGCGAACGCTTGCAGACCGGCCGTGGCCGGCTGGCATCGTTGCACACCTTGCAGGAAGCAGCACTGGGGCGGCAGGATGGCGATCTGAGACAATGGCTGTGCGCCCGAGGCTTGGCCGATGCCCCACGACTGGCGGAGCGACTGGAGGTGGATCCGGGTTGGGAAAGCGCGGTGGAAGTAGCCTTGGCCGGCTGGCTGGACGCGGTCTGCGTACCGGAACTCGACGGACCGGCGGCCGCTGTTGCTGAACTTGGCCGGGGCCGGCTGACGTTGTTTGAACCCCCTTCGGAGCCGCCGTCAACGAGTCTGGAAACGGCGGCGCTGGCGGACCGGGTGCGCGCACCTTGGCCACTGATCGGTCTGCTGGATGACGTGCACATTGCCACCAGCCTTGCCGAGGCGTTGGCGCGCCGCGCGAGTCTGCGGGAGGATGAGTCCGTGGCGACATCCGAGGGCGTGCTTTGCGGACGCCGCTGGCTGCGACTGGCGCGCGGCGGCGATGATGGCGTGCTGGTGCGCGAGCGCGAAATTCGCCATCTGGAGGCGGCTCTGGCCGAGGATGCGGCGGCGCTGGCGCAGTGGGAGGCCGAATCGGAACGCCTGCACGGGCGTCAACGCGACTTGGAACAACGGCGCCGCGAGGTGCAGCAGGCAGTCAATCAGGGGTACCGCGATCACGCCGCGGCGCAGGGACGGCTGAACGCAGCCCTGGTTCGGGCGGAGCAGGCTCGTGCCCGCCGCACGGCGCTGGTTGGGGAAATCACCGAGCTGGAAGAACAGGGCGAACAGGATCGAGAACAGATCGAACTGGCCCGGGCGCGGCTGGAGGAGGCGTTACTCACCCTGGAGAGTCTGGGCGTGGAACAGGAAGATCTGGACGCCCGCCGGGAGCAGTTGCGCGAGGAATTGCGGGACTGCCGGGACCGTACGGAGGTCGCCCGCCAGGATGCAGCCCGATGGATGGTGGAATTGGAGACCGCGCGGGCGCGTTTGGCCGCCGCCGACCGGGCATTGGAGCGGCTGGCGGCGCAGCGCGATCAGTTGCTGACGCGGCGGGAACAGTGGGCGGCGGAATGCGCCACCGATGTCGATACGAGCCTGGTTGCCGCTGAGGATGAACTGGCAGTCAGTTTGGAGCGGCGACTGAAGCTCGAAGTTGATCTGCAGGAGGCTCGCCAGAGCCTGGAAACCCAGGGCGCCCAATTGCAGGCCAGCGAGCAGGCGCGCGGGTGCTGCGAACGCGAGGCCGAAGCGCTGCGCCGGGGACTTGAGGAACGACGGGTGGTCATGGGCGAGGCGCGGATTCGCCAGCAAAATCTCCTCGAACAACTGCAAGAACTGGCTCGCACACCAGAAGCGGTGTTGCCTACCCTGCCAGCGACGGCGGTTGAAAGCGACTGGCTAGCGCAGTTGGAGCAGGTGGAGCGGCG
>JBDHRD010000237.1:0-4253 GCA_039807425.1 Candidatus Contendibacter sp.
GCACGATCTTGTCGTGCTGCCAGCGGGCGCGGTAGGCGTCTTCCCAGCCGCGATCCTCGTTGGTGACGATGCCGTGATCGCCGGAAAAGGTATCGGTGACTTTCTTGAGAAAATTCAGCCGGTCGAGAAAATGACTCATGATGATTGACCTCGTTTTTGGGCGAGCGGCGAGTACTACTCACTACTCGCTACTCACTAACATTCAGCACGGCTTCTCCGCCCCTTTGCGGGCGTAGTACCACCAGTTGATGGCGATGTTGAACAGGTAGAACACCGCCGCGCCGTAGAAGAAGGCGTTGGGCGAACCGGTCGCGGCGAACGACCAGCCGATCAGCATTCCGAAGATGAAGGGGCCGAACGAGGCCATCGCCGCCGTCCAGCCGATGATGCCGCCCGCCTGGCGCGGCTCGAAGATCATTGGCATCTGCTTGAAGGTGCTGGCGTTGCCGAACCCGCTGAAGAAGAACACGCCCAGCATCATCCCGACGAACAGCGGGAACTGCTCCATCGAGGTGGGATGGGTATAGAAGGTCACGCTAATCGCACAGATCAACAGGCCGATCCCGGACCAGTGCGTGACGATGGCTCCGCCCAGTTTGTCGGAGATCGGGCCGGCGATCACGCGGGCGGCGGCGCCGACCAGGGGGCCGAGAAAGGCGTAGGCCAGCGGATCGGGGCCGCCCGGCAACGGGGTATAAATCTGCTTGATCATCAGCGGGAAAGTCGCGGCGAAGCCGGAGAATGAGCCGAAGGTCATGATGTAGAGGGACGTCATCCAAAAACCGTGGGTATTGCTGGGATGGAAGACATCGAGTTGCTCCCGAAAATTGGCCCGCACCGGCACCGACTTCAGCATCACCCAGGCGGCGATGGCAAATATCACGATGAACGGCACGTAGATCAAGGCCGCGTTTTGCAGCCACATTGGCCTGGAGGCGGCGCCCGGCACGGTCGGTACGAAAGTCTGGGGCTCGCCAGCCAGCGTCCCGAACAGAGCGAAGCCGATGATCCACGGTGTCAGGAACTGCACCACGCTAACCCCGAAATTGCCGATGCCGGCCTGAATCGCCAGCGCCGTGCCTTGCAGGCGCTTGGGGAAGAACAGGCTGGTCGAGGGCATGAACGAGGAGAAATTACCCCCACCCAGCCCGGCCAGGAAAGACAGCAAAAGCAGTACCCAATAAGGCGTAGTGGGATCCTGGATCGCATAGAACCAGCCCAGCGCCGGGATCAGCAGCGACAGGGTCGAGAAAGCCACCACGTGGCGGGTGCCGTACAGTGGAACCAGGAAGGTGTGAATGGCGCGCAGGATGCCGGCGGCCAAACCGGGCATGGCGGCGAGCCAGAACAATTGGGTCGGCGTCAGTTTAAAGCCAATGTTGGGTAGGCGCACCACCAGCGCGCTGACCACGAACCAGATGATGAACGCCATCATCAGGTTCAGGGTGGTGATGGTCAGCGTCTTCCAGGCCAGCGGCTTGCCGGTGGTTTCCCAGAACGCCGGGTCTTCCGGGGTCCAGGTACTCAACCAGGTGCGGGGGTTGTGTTCGGACATATCGTTTTCGTGCTCCGGTCGCGGAAAGGGAATTGATTGAATTCGGTAAATCCCCCCGGCTTCGCCACCCCCCTTTTACAAAGGGGGGTTGGGGGGATTTCTCAACACGGCGCCTCGGCCTCGCGGCGCGAATACCATTTCCAGGTAATGAACAAGCAACTCAGGTAGAACAGGCAGAAGAAGATCAGCGCGCTTTGGAACCCGCCGGTCAGCCCGATGGACGCGCCGTAGGCGATGGGGATGAAGAACCCGCCAAACGCGGCGACCGCCGAACTGAAGCCCAGCGTCGCGGCGGCCTCGGTGATTCCCACCCGCCGCGCCTGCTCCAGCGCCGCCTCGCCCTGGCCAGTCGCTTCCCGCTCGCGCAGAGTGCGGAAAATGGTCGGAATCATGCGGAAGGTGGAACCATTGCCGATGCCCGCCCCCAGGAACAGAATCAGGAAGACCAGCACGAATCCCACCACGCTGCCGCCACCTTCCGCGCCGGGCAGGAACGGAATCGCCGCCAGCGAAGCCACCGCCATGACCACGAAGCTCCAGAAGGTGATCGCCGCCCCGCCCACACGGTCGGCCAGCCAGCCACCGATGGGCCGCACCAGCGCCGCCAGCAGCGGGCCGATGAAGGCGAACTTGAAGGCGTCCACCGCCGGAAACTCGGTGTTGACCAGCATCGGGAACGCCGCAGCCAACCCGATGAACGAACCGAAGGTGCCGGTGTAGAGCCAGCTCATCAGCCACTGGTGCTTGTGCTTCATGATCGCCACCTGCTCGGCGAAGCTAGCCTTGACGCTGGCGATGTTGTCCATGCCAAACCAGGCGGCGGCGGCGGCGGCGAAAATGAACGGCACCCAGATGAAACCGGCGTTCTGCAGCCAGATTTGCGTGGTCGCGCCACTGTCGTCGGTCAGGGTCTGGGCGCTGCCGCCCAGAATCAGCAACGCCCCGCCGTAAATCGCGATGGGAGTGATCAATTGCGCCAGCCCGACGCCCAGGTTGCCGACACCGGCGTTCAAGCCCAGCGCGGTGCCCTGCATCCGCTGCGGATAGAAGAAGCTGATATTGGCCATGCTGGAGGAGAAGTTGCCCGCACCCAGGCCGCACAGCAGGGCGATCACGACAAAGACGGCGTAATTCGTATTCACGTCCTGCACCGCGACGCCGATCCACAGGGTCGGCAGCAGCAGCAGGGCGGTGCTGAACACGGTCCAGTTGCGCCCGCCAAAGATCGGCACCACGAAGGAATACAGCACCCGGAACAACGCGCCGGACAGGCCGGGGAGCGCCGCCAGCCAGAACAACTGATTCGGGGTGAACTGGAAGCCGACCTTGGGCAGCTTGACCACGATCACGCTCCACACCACCCAGACCGCGAAGGCCAGCAGCAGGGCGGGCATGGACAGCCACAGGTTGCGATTGGCGATGCGCCGGCCAACCTGCTGCCAGAAGCTGTCGTCGTCCGGCCGCCAGTCGATGAGCAAATGCCGGCGACGGTGGACCCGGTCGGCCAGTTCGACACCCGCCAGTTCGGCGCGGACCTCGGCGTGACGGTCCAGAATCTCCTCACGCTCGTTCTTCTCGGCCACCCAGGTCCAGATCATGGTGACCACCACCAGCAGGAACATCAGCATGAAGCAACTGCTGCGCACGCCGATGGCGTCGGCGGTGACGCCGAACATGATCGGCAGGACGAAACCGCCCAAGCCGCCGATCAGGCCGACGATGCCGCCGACCACGCCCATCTGGGTCGGATAGTGATCGGCCAGGCTGCGATAGACACTCGCCTTGCCAAAGCCCTGCGCGATGCCGATGATAAAGATCAGGATCGTGAACAGCGTGACGCCGATCCCGATCTCGAGCGCGACATCGCCCTTGATGCCATGAATGGTCAGGGTGGTGGGCGGATAGCTGAGCAGGAACAGACAAATCAGGCTGATCCACAGCACCCACCAGGTTACGGTGTTGCCGCCCCATTTGTCCGATGCCCAGCCGCCCAGGGCGCGAATCGCCCCGGAAGGCAGGTCGAAGAGGATGGTCAGGAACGCGGCGGTGGCCAGCGGCAGGCCGTATTCGCCGACATAGTACTTGGGCAGCCACAGCGCCAGCGCCACGAACGCGCCGAACACGAAGGCGTAGGCCAGGCCAAAGCGCCACACTCGCGGATCGATCAAGGGCAACAACTGCTGGCCCAGGGTCGGGCGAACGCGGTTCTGATTGGCCCCTTTCTCGTGCAGCGGGTCGGTATAGGTGAAGAACCAGAACAGCACGGCCATCGCCACCATGGCGACGGCGTAAACCTTGGGCACCATCTGCCAGGCGCCGGCGGAAGCGATGAGCAGCGGGGCGATGAATTTGGTCAGCGACGACCCGGCGTTGCCGGCGCCGAAGATGCCCATCGCCGTGCCTTGCCGTTCCTTGCTGAACCAGGCCGAGGTGTAGGCGATGCCGACCGCGAACGAACCGCCGGCCAGCCCGACGAACAGCCCCAGCACCAGGTATTGCCAGTACTCGGTGGCGTAGGAGACCAGCCAGGTCGGAATCGACACCAGGAGCATCTGGATGAAGAAGATAACTCGCCCGCCGTAGCGGTCGGTGAGCAGGCCCAGCGGCAGGCGCACCAGCGAACCGGTCAGGATCGGGGTGGCCACCAGCAGGCCGAATTCGGTTTCGTTGAGATTCAGTTCAGCCTTGATCTTGATCC
>JBDHRD010000238.1:0-4236 GCA_039807425.1 Candidatus Contendibacter sp.
TTCAATGTCGCCGTTCGTGGCGACCACCTTGAAAAGCTGCACTTTAAATGGCACTTCCTTAAGTTTGACGGTGATCCCATCCCGAAGTTGTTCAGGAGTCCATTCGATCTGTTGTAGGTGAATGTAGCCTTGCTCTTTGCCGAGGCTGACCAGGCGATTTTCTTTGAGAGTCGTGACAAAAAACTTGCCCAGCCGATGAATGAATTTAAGATTTTCCGATGCGGCATACCAACAGTCGAACAGGATCGTCTGTGCTTGAATATCTTTATTTTCAAATGCTTGACGAAGCATATCCCGGAAGTGGTCGTTTTTGGTCTTCCCATCGCGGTCTGGATCATACACGCGGAAATCCATCGGATGGTAGTCTCCCTGATAGGCATGAACCAAATTGACAATGCCAATGCCTTTCACCAAGCCATGCGCGTTCCCACTATATTGGCGTTTCACCATTTCAATTTTATAAGAGTAGCTTTTATCCTGAACGCTATCATCGATAACAAGGTAGGCTTCACTACTATTATTGATCAACGGTTGGGCTAATTCCCACAAGGTATGGGCCGTATGTTTTTCATGCCGCAAATAATCATTAATCGCATCATGGCTGATATCGTCCAAATGATCAGCCAGATTGGTGCACGTATAATTAACTGGAGTACTGATGACGTACTCTACATAATGTTGCTTGGTAATTTTCATTCGACTATTATACCAGAAAATCGGGTTTATAAAACTCTAAGCGAAAGTCCTGATAATAATCCTGCCAATATTAAAATCCTTGGTCAATCTTTTCATCTCAAAAAAAGAATTGGAACGAGGAAAGATAAGAGTATGACTATACATTGGAACACCTCCGAGCCTTAAAGCTATCAGTGGATAAAGTAGCACACCATTTTCGCGGGATAATCGGTAGCAAACTTCTTTAATTCTTATCTGTTCATGGTGACGAGATGAATCGTCTCTCATGCTCGACTCACGAGGTTTGCTGCTGACACCCACACCATCACAATCACTCAACGATTGGGCGACTCCTGGAATCAAGGGTATCTATTTCGCCATGAGTTCTCCGGCATACCGCCATGCCGCATCGATCCTTGCTAGGGCGTCGGCCTTACCTTCCCCGCCCCACTCCAACGCTTTACCCATCAGCTCCAGATAAAATACCGCTGCAATCCGCCGCCCGAGTGTTGCCAGTTCGTTACGTCGGTCGGGCACGGCGCGGGGCAGAAAACAGGCGAAGCAATTTACAATGCTCAGGTTCCGGACCACGCCATACGCGATGTGCCCGAACGCCATTCCTACGCGCAGCGCCGCCGGATCTTGCGCCACAAGACCTTGCCGAATTGCCTGGAACCGCGCGTCGAAGGTCGCGGCGGTCAAGCCGAGGCGCTCCAGCAAACGGGCCTCGGTCCGGTCCCACTCAGCCAACGCTTGAGCCACCAGTACGTCGTATCGCGCCGGCAACGGTTGCACATGGTAGTGTTCTCGATACACAGCGAGGTGATCGCGTTGCCAGCGTTCCACGGTCGCGTCGTCCGCCGCCGCCAGGCGATGGACGCACTCATTCCAAACCTTTTGCTCCAACCGATCCATTGTAGTATCCATGGCTCTCTCCTCAAACGGAAATTTGTGTGATGGGTAACCCGCCTAAAAACGCTGCCAACTACACCAGCGCCAGCGTATCCCGCTGGCAGTACTCGGCTAGCGCCCCCCGCAGTTCAGTGCGCCGGTCGGCGGATGTGGCGGGGTGATACCACTCCCGCCAGGCCCGCTGGCGGCATTGCCGTCGCCGATGGCGAGCGCGCCGTAATCCAAGTCGGGTGTGATGGTCGGTAGCATCGCCTTGAGCGACCAGTTTTCGTACACTAACTAACCCCTTTAAAGCCGTTTTAGGGCCAACTTTTTCTTTCGGCCAGCTTCCCTTCAACGCGGGGTGGCAGTAATACCGCTCGGTCAGGGGCTTGAGATCGACCACCCGCGCGATCAGGGCGGCCAGCGCCGGCGCGAGGTCGGGGTAACTCTGAGCGAGTTCCCGGAGCCGTCCGACCTCGAAGCTCCGGTTGTAGACGAACACCGGCCCGGCATCGCCCACCGCTTCGACCAGCGCCTCGGTGAAGGCGCGGCGCGGATCGTCCCCGCCCTTGGCCAGAAAAGCCTGGTGCGTCAGTTGACCGGGCGCGGTTTCGGCGTGACAGGACCATTGCACCACCAGTTGTTGGTAGGGCTGTGTTCCGACCCACAACGGCACCGCCACCTGCAACGATTCGAAGTCGAGGTAATAGCGCGGGTAAGCCAAGCCGTTCAGGAGGGTGGCGGCGACCGGATCGCGCTCGACCGCGCCCGACCGGATCACCCGCGCCACCCGGCCTTGCTTGGCTGTCAGCCGATAATCGGCGGGAATGTGCCGCACGTCGGCGATCCCCTGATCCATCAAGCCCTGCAACCGCTGGCCCGAGAGTCGGGGCAGGCAACCGAGCGGATAGTCGGGCTGGGGTGCTTGACCGGTGCCGCAACGGGACTGGAACGGGCACTCGTAGGGGCTGTGGCACTGCGGGCCGATGGCGATGGCGGGTTCTGCTCCGGCCAGGGTAGCGCGAGCGTCGGCGATCCACTGGGGCACGGCGGGCAACAGGCCAGCCACGTCGCCATCCAGCGGGTTCGATTGCAACAGCCCGTGATAGTCGCCGTCGCCCGGATAGACGAAGGCGGTATCCACGTGCGCCAGTTCGACGCCGGTCAGGGGGAGCGCGGCGCCGATCACCCACGCCTGAATCGCGCAATCCTCCCGATGTTCGTTCTTGACGCGGGTGCTGGCCTTGACCTCGCGCAAGCGGTAGCCGTCCGCCTCCGGCAACAGGAGGTCGGCGCGGACCAGCACGCCGTCGCGCTGGAAGGCGGCCTCGAACAGTGGCCGGTCGGGATGCTCGGCCAGCACCTTCTGGGTCAGCGCCAGCGCCTCGCTTGTGTCCGCAGTGTCGATCAACACGCCATCGGGGTGCAGGCTTTGGGCCACGTCGCCGACCTGGAAGCCGATTTGAAACCGTTGCTCGGTTTCTTCGGAAACGTCCTGCCAGTCGGGGCGATGGACGGTCAGCCACAGCCGCTTCGGACATTGCCGGAATGCTTGCAGCCGGGATTTGGACAAGCCGTGGGACATGGTTCAACCTTCAGATTGTGTTTCGGGATTGATCCGAGTTGAATGGGGCATAACAAGCAGTGAACAAAACGAAGAATACGGCACATATCCGACAGGATGCGTCGGCTGAATTCCACGGACACTAGCGACGATGGTATCCGACGCAACGGGTCGCAAACTCAGAGTATTATTAGAATCTGTATAAAAACTAACTCTTTGATCTATAAGACCATGGAATCGACTTCTGGCCGGTTTTTGGCCGATCAAACCGGCTTCTGGCCGGCTCCGCAGAAATTTTTTCTGAAAAATCAATGAGGAGTTTTTCGACAGCCTCTTAATCTCCATAGCGGGCGGCCGCCAAACGCCGCCCGCGCCCAACTTCCCTCACCCGAAGGACATCGCCATGCCCCGCAAATCGACGCTGGACCCCCAAGTGAAAGCCCTGCTGGACAACCTCGACCTCGACGGCGGCGGCGACGAGTTGCTCGCCGAACCGGCCGAGGAAGCCGGCGAGCACTTGCGCGCGCTGCTGGAGCGTCTGAACAACGGCCGCGAGCGGGCGCTGCGTCCCGGCATGTTGGCGACCTGGAAGCCGGGCCTGAAAAATCGCCGTTTCCCGCGCTACGGTGAGCCGGTGGTCGTGGTCGCGCTGCTGGAGACGCCGATCATCAACCCCGGCGACGAGTCTGGCTCGCCGTATTTCCGGGAGCCGCTGGATTTGCTGCTCGGCGTGGTGCGTGGCGATGACCGCGAGTTTCTGGTCTATCACGCCGACCGCCGGCGGTTCCAGCCGTATGAGAGGGACGGCGCCGGCAACCGCTAGCGCTGCCGGATTGCGCCGGGCGTTCGGCGCGGACGCCCGCCATCCTCGACCCATTCAGGAACCGCCCATTGAAACCGCTGCTGCCCCGCGAGTCCTACCGGGCGCTGCGGCCCTACTTCGAGACCGCCCGGGACGAACTGGAGCGGATGGCGTTCTGGGCGCCGGTCAAGAACTGGGCGGCGAAGGTGCGGGTGGTGCCGCCGGCCCAGCCGCTGCTGCCGCCGGAGCCGCCGATCCCGCTGGTGGCGGAGGCCGCGCGGGAGGCGTGGCAGCGCAACCA
>JBDHRD010000239.1:0-4235 GCA_039807425.1 Candidatus Contendibacter sp.
TCGGTGGCTTTCTGCTGCACCTCAGCACCCTGGCCGCCCACACCCGCAACCTGCTGGCCGATCCGCGCGCTGGACTGGGAATCAGCGAACCGGAACGGGACGGCGAAGACCCACAAACGCTGGCACGGGTCATGATCCAGGGCAGAGTGGCCATGCTTCCCAAGGATAGTCCAGATTATCAGGAAATGGCGCGACGCTATCAGAAACAGTTGCCCACTTCGACGCCGCGCTTCGATTTCGGCGACTTTCTACTGCTGCGCCTGATCCCGATTCGCATCCGCTTCATCGGTGGCTTCGCCCGCGCCTATACCCTGGACGATGCCGCCCTGCGCGCGGCGGCTCAGCGCACCAGTTGATTGAGATCGAAGATCGGCAGCAGGATCGCCAGCACGATTACCAGCACCACCCCGCCCATCAACAGGATCAGCATCGGCTCGAAAATACCCAGCAACGCGGCGATCAAGGTCTCCGTCTCGCGCTCCTGTTGCACCGCCGCCCGCTCCAGCATGTTTTCCAGTCGGCCGCTGGCTTCGCCGCTGGCGATGAGCTGCACCGTCATCGGTGGAAAATAACCGCTGGCGCCGACCGCCTTTTGCAGGCTGGCCCCTTCCTTGACCCGGATCGCCGCCTGTTCGACCGCTTCCCGCATCGGTACATTGCCGATCACCTGGGCGGAAATTCTCAGCGCCTCCAGCACCGGCACGCCGCTGGCCATCAGGATGCTAAAGGTGCGGGCAAAGCGAGCGGTATTGGTTCCCCGCACCAGCCGCGCCAGCAGCGGCAATTTCAGCAACGCCTGATGGACCCGCCGCTTGAAACCGGTCCGGCGCAGCGCGTAGATCCAGACGATGACTCCACCGGCCAGCGCCACCAGCACCAGCCCGCCGTACTGGCGCAAAAAATCGCTCAGAGCGATTAGACCCCGGGTCAGCGGCGGTAACTGCTGGTTGAGGCTGCTGAACACCTGCACCACTTGCGGCACCACATAGGTCAGCAAGCCAGCGACGATCAGGATAGCGACACCGGTCAACAACAGGGGATAAAACAGTGCCAGCCCGACTTTCTGGCGCATTTGCTGGCGGGCCTCGGTGTAGTCGGCCAGCCGCTCGAACACCACATCCAGATGGCCGGACTGCTCGCCGGCAGCGACAGTTGCCCGATACAGTTCCGGGAACACCTGGGGAAAATCAGCCAGAGCGGTCGCCAGGGTATGCCCTTCGAGCACCCGGGTACGCACCGCCAGCAACAAACCACCCAACCGTGCCCGATCCGCTTGGCGGGCCACTGCGCCCAAGGCCTCCTCCAGTGGCAACCCGGACCCCACCAAGGTCGCCAGTTGCCGGGTGATCAGCGCCAGATCGGTCGCGCTGATCCGCACCCGGCCGCTCCACCACTGGCGTCCGCGCCGCCGTTCCTGGCTGGCGATCTCCTCCACCTCCAACGGATTCAGGCCACGCTCCCGCAGCGCCTGCCGGGCCAGTCGCGGGGTATCGGCTTCGAGCAGACCCTTGCGCTGGCGTCCTCGGGCGTCGAGGGCGGCGTATTGAAAGGCGGGCATCAATCCTCCCGCGTCACCCGCACCAGCTCCGCCAGCGCGGTATCGCCAGCCAGCACCCGGCGGCGGCCATCATCGCGAATGCTGGTGCCGGATAAGCGGGCGTGGTGCTCCAGCTCCTGCTCGCCCCGACCTTCGTGAATCAGGTTTTGCATCGTCTCGTCTACCGTCACCAGTTCAAAAATGCCGGTACGACCCCGGTAGCCAGACTGGTTGCACTGCGCGCAGCCCACCGGGATGTACAGCGTCGGCGGCGCAGCCGGATCCACGTTGAGTACCTCGCAATCGGTCAACGTGGCGCGATGTGGCTGTTTGCAATGCGGGCAAAGCTTGCGCACCAGGCGCTGGGCCAGCACCCCGATCAGCGACGATGACAACAGAAAGGGTTCCACGCCCATGTCGCGCAAGCGGGTCATGGCGCCGACCGCGCTGTTGGTGTGCAGGGTCGAGAGCACCAGATGGCCGGTCAGCGAAGCTTGCACCGCGATTTCAGCGGTTTCCAGATCGCGGATTTCGCCGACCATCACCACGTCCGGATCCTGGCGCAAGATGGCACGCAGACCACGGGCGAAGGTCATCTCCACCTTGGTGTTGACTTGGGTCTGACTGATACCATCGAGATAGTATTCGATCGGATCCTCGACGGTCATGATGTTGCGCTTGCGGTCGTTGAGCAGGGTCAGCCCCGCATACAGGGTCGTGGTCTTGCCGGATCCGGTCGGACCGGTGACCAGCAGGATGCCGTGCGGGCGTTGGATCAGCTTTAGCAACCGCGCCTCTTCGCGCGGTTCCATGCCAAGTTGCCGCAAATCCAGCCGGCCTTCGCGCTTGTCCAGCAGGCGCAGCACTACCCGCTCGCCATGCCCGGTCGGTAAGGTGGAAACCCGCACGTCCACCGGCCGGCCCGCGACCCGCAACGAAATCCGCCCATCCTGCGGCAGGCGCTTTTCAGCGATGTCGAGATGAGCCATGACTTTGACGCGGGACACCAGCAGTGGCCCCAACGCCCGAGGCGGTTGCAGAGCCTCGCGCAACACCCCGTCGACCCGAAATCGCACCAGTAGCCGATTTTCGAACGATTCAATGTGAATATCCGAGGCGTTTTCCCTGATCGCTCCGGTCAGCAGTGCGTTGATCAACCGGATGATCGGCGCATCGTCGGCGCTTTCCAACAAATCTTCCGGCTCGGGCAGGTTCAGGGCGATCTGGTCGAGATCGATTTCATCGCCCAGATCCTCCATCATCCGGGCCGCACCGTCTCTGTCGCCTTCATAGCAATCCTGCAGCATGCGCTCAAAATTTTCGGGCGACACCATAACTGCTCGGAGCGGAGCGTTCAGAAAACGGCGCAATTCGGCCAAACCACGGGAACTGATCCCCACTCGGCAGGCAACGGTAACTTTGCCATCTTCCTCATCGACGATCAGCGCCCCATGACGCTTGGCAAAGGCATATGGCAGAGAGCGATCGGGGATGGATCCGTTCCCGCCCGGCGCAACTGGTGGAGATTCGGTGTTCATTTATCACCGAAGCCGGCTTCCGTCGGCTGCGCCACCTTGGGCGGCGTGCTGGCTGTCGGAGCTGGAACCGGCGCGACCGGTGGCTGCGTGTCGAGAATCGTGCCCTGCGCTTTGACTTCTCCCTGTGGTTTCAATAGCGGGGTCTGCACATCCGGCAGCAGGGAAACTTCCTTGGCGCGCGCCGCCAGTTGTTGCTCGCGGATATAGCTGTACTTGTCGCTGGTGTGCAAGGTTCCCTGTCCAGTATCCCGCAGAATGACCGGGTGCAGGAACACCATCAAATTGCGCTTGAGCTTATCGGTACTGCGATAGCGGAACAGATTGCCCAGCAGCGGCACATCGCCCAGCAGCGGCACCTTTTGCGCGCTTTGGTTCAGGCTGTCGTCGATCAACCCACCCAATACCAGAATCTGTCCATCCTCCACCAGCACGTTGGTTTTGATGGAACGCTTGTTGGTGGTGGGTCCCTGGGTCGCGGCATTGGCCGTTGGCACTACATTGGAGACTTCCTGGGCGATTTCCAGCTTGACCGCGTTGCCTTCGTTGATCTGTGGCTTGACCTTGAGCTTGATGCCGACGTCCTCCCGCTGGATGGTCTGAAACGGGTTACTGATCGAACTGGTCGTGTCGTTGCTAGTGCTGATGCTGGTGCCGGTGTTAGTGGTGTAGTTGCCGGTGACGAAAGGCACATTCTGGCCGACGATGATCTCCGCTTCTTCATTGTCCAGCGTCACGATGGTGGGCGTAGACAACACGTTGGCATCGGCATCCTTGGCTAGGGCGCTGATCAGGACGCCAAATGGGTTACCTTTGGTAAAGTCGCCCACCCCAAGATGAAGGCCTTGGGGGAGGAGCGTGGTATCCGTCAGATCACCGCTGTTGGCCCCAGCGGCCAGCGCAATAATGTTAGCCAAGCTGGAGCTACCCGTATTTAAGTTGGTGAAACCAACGGCATTATTGGTGCCCACCACCCATTGCACACCGAGTTCGGCGGTCTTCTCGGCGGAAATCTCGGCGATGACCGCTTCCACCAACACCTGGGCACGGCGCACGTCCAGTTGCGCGATCACCGCTCGCAGGGAGCGGATCAGTTCGGGCGGCGCGGTGATCACCAGGGAATTCGTCGCCGCGTCGGCCTGGATATCCACCAGGCTGGCTCC
>JBDHRD010000021.1:0-25409 GCA_039807425.1 Candidatus Contendibacter sp.
CGATGGTCGGTGGCATGGTCAGCGCCACCCTGCTGACCCTGGTGGTGATTCCGGCGGTGTTCCTGCTCTGGCAGGGTGCGATCATCCGTCGTCAAACCCGGCGGTTTGCGTCCGAGCCAGCCGCTGCTAACCCTTGATCTTTGTTGCAACCCGAGGAGAAATCATGAAAAAGCCACTGCTGATCCCTGCTGTCCTGACCGCCCTGCTAGGCGCTGGCAGCGTCGTTCTCGCGGCTGAATCCCACGATCATGGCGCCGCGCCCGCCGCGACCCAGGGTATTTCCGCTACCGGTACGGTGAAAAGCGTGGACGCGGCGGCAGGCAAGCTGGTGATCGCCCACGATCCGATTCCGGCGCTGAAATGGCCGGCAATGGTGATGGATTTTCGGCTAACGGAAAAAACCCTGGCGGGCAAGGTCAAGGCCGGCGACAAGGTGAAGTTCGAGTTGAAAGAGGGCGATAACAGCGTCTACCTCATCACGGCCATCGAACCGGCGCGCTGAACGCCAGGATTCTGTCCTGGATGCGCCATCCACCACCGAACGCATCCGCTACACTTTGCCTTGACTGGCTAATACGCCTCAACCCAGGAGCGCAACTGATGTCCGCCCACCTGTCCGAATTCGCTTTGAATCGCCGCCAATTCCTGACCGCCCTGCTGGCCGGTTCCGCCGCGCTGGCCTTTGGTGATTTGGCGCGGCCCCGCGCGGCCCGCGCTGCTGGCGGTAGTGGTCCCTTCACTCTGCCACCCCTGCCCTACCCCGACGACGCCCTGAGCCCAGCCATTTCGGCCAATACCATCGGCTTCCACTACGGCAAGCACCATCAGGGCTATGTGAACAAGCTTAACGAACTGGTCGCCGGAACGCCGCTGGCGGATCAATCCCTGGAGGCGGTGATCAAGGCCACCGCTGGCAAGGCCGACCAGACCGCGATTTTCAACAACGCCGCGCAAGTCTGGAACCATACGTTCTACTGGAACAGCCTGCGGCCCAAGGGTGGCGGCAAGCCCACCGGCGCGCTGGCCGAACTGATCGAAAAATCTTTCGGCGGCTTCGATCCGTTCAAAACCGAATTCGCCAAGGCGGCTACCGCCCAGTTTGGCAGCGGCTGGGCCTGGCTGGTCAAGGACGGCGACAAGCTGACCGTGACCAAAACCGGCAACGCCGACACGCCCATCGCCCAGGGCCAAAAGCCGCTGCTGACCATCGACGTCTGGGAACACGCCTACTACCTGGATTACCAGAACCGGCGGGCCGATTACGTGGCCGCTGTGCTCGACAAGCTGATCAACTGGGACTTTGCCGCGCAAAATCTGGCGGCCTGATTCCCCACCATCGAGGAGGTGCGATGCACATCGGCGATTATCTCGGACGGCGGACGATCTACAGCCCGGACGCGCTGGCCATCGTGGATGCGGGCAAAACCCCGGAACTACGACTCAGCTTCGCCCAGATGAATGAGCGGGCGAATCGGTTGGCCAACTGGTTGCGCGAAACCGCTGGCGTCGGCAAGGGCGACCGGGTGGCAATGCTGGCGCTGGACGGGGTCGAGCATCTGGACGTGCTATTCGCCTGCGGCAAGCTGGGGGCGATTCACACCGCCCTGAACTGGCGGTTGCACTGGCGCGAGTTGCAGCAAATCCTCACCGAGATCGCCCCAACCGTGCTGGTCTACGACGATGCCTTCCAGGACAGCGTTGCCCAGTTGGCGCGAGAGGAAACCCCGGTGGGCCGCTGGATTCACCTGGACGGCATCGGCATTCCCGGCAGCCTGCACTTCGGCGATCTGCTGGATGCCGCGTCATCAGCGCCCTGCATATGCGAAGCTCTGATCGAGGAAGACATCGCCGCCATCATCTTCACTGGTGGCACCACCGGCCTGCCCAAGGGCGCGCAAATCAGCCACCGCCAGATCGCCTGGAATTGCCTGAACACGGTGATTCACGATCTGGGCCGCGACGACGTGTATTTGAACGTGTTCCCGATGTTCCACGTCGGCGGACTGTTCGTCTACACCCTGCCACAGGTCATCATGGGTGGGACCACGGTGCTGCTCAAGCGTTTCGACCCGGAACGGGTGTTGCGTCTGATCGAGCGGGAGCGGGTGACGGTGTTCGCGGCAGTGCCGGCGATGTATCAGATGTTGACCCAGACCCCGGCCTGGGCCGAGGTGGATTTAAGCTCGCTGCGGTTCTGCACCAGCGGCGGCGCCCCGCTCCCCGTGCCGCTGATCGAACAGTACACCCGCGAGAAGGGCATCCGGTTCAAGCAGGGTTTCGGCATGACCGAGTTGGGCCCCGGCCTGTTCGCCCTGGCCCCGGAGGACGCCATCCGCAAGGCCGGCAGCATCGGCCGGCCCAATTTCTACATTGACGCCCGCATCGTCGGCCCGGACAACCGCCCGCTGGGACCGAGCCAGGTCGGCGAACTGGTGTTGAAAGGCCCCAGCCTCGCTTCCGGCTATTTCAACAACGCCGCCGCCTGGGCGGAAGCGATCGACGCCGACGGCTGGTTTCACACCGGCGATCTGGCCCGCCACGACGAGGACTGGTATTTCTTCATCATGGACCGGCTCAAGGACATGTTCATTTCCGGCGGGGAAAATGTCTATCCGGCGGAAATCGAGGCCGCGCTGTACCGGCATCCGGCGGTATTTCAATGCGCCGTGGTCGGCGTGACCGATCCCAAGTGGGGCGAGATTGGCAAGGCGTATGTCGTGCTCAAGCCGGACCAGACCGCCAGCGCCGAGGAACTGTTGGCGCACCTCGCCGACTGTCTGGCCCGCTACAAGATTCCCCGCCAGGTCGAGTTCGTGGCGTCCCTGCCGATCTCGCCGGCGGGTAAGGTGCTGCGAAGGGAATTGCGGGAACGCTGACAGTCGCCCATCACCCCGGACCCCTCTGCCTCGTGAGGAGAGGGGGAGTCGCTACGCGATGACGCCCCCTGCGAGGTGGGAAATCACTGATAGTTGGTGATCGTGAAGTTCTGGTGCGGTTCGGCCCAGCGCACGGTCACGTTGTGGCCGGCTTGGGGGAAGTTGGGCAGGGTGTATTCGCCGCTGGCTCCTTGCAGGTAATCCACCCCCAGGGTGGTCACGGTGAAGGTGACATTGGCGAACTCCGCGCCGTCAGCGAAGGCCCGCAGGTTATGACTGCCAGTTCCCAGGGCATTCCAGTTGAAGGTGTAGCCAAATCCGTTGTCGTCGTCGCCACAGACTTCGATCGTGTCTTTGCGGGTGGTGCCATAGGCGACTCGCCGCAGCTCACCGCCGTCGATCTGTACCTCCACCGTATTGGCTTGGCAAATCCACCCGCGAATCAGTCCGATCCCGCTTTCGAACGAGCCCTGATATGGACTCTCCAGGTTAGCGAGGGACGCTGCCAGCGGAGAGGCCGCGGTTGGTTGGGCGCTGGCCGGATTGAGACTGGCGCCCGCGATCACAAAGTTCTGGTGCGGTTCGGACCAGCGCACCGTGACCTGATCGCCGCCCTGGGGGAAATTCGGCAGGGTATATTCGCCACTCGCCCCGCGCAGATAATCCACCCCCAACGTGGTGACGTTGAAAGTCACGTTAGCGAATTCCCGATCATCGGCGAAGGCTCGCAACCGATGAGTACCGGTGCTCAGTGCGTTCCAGTTGAAGGTGTAGCCAAATCCGTTGTTATCGTCGCCGCAGACCTCGAGCGTGTCCTGGCGGGTGGTGCCATAGGCGACCTGTCGCCTCGATTGATCATCGATCTGTACCTCTACCTTGCTGGCTTGGCACACCCAGCCCCGGATCAGTCCGATCCCGCTTTCGAGCGAACTTTGGTACGGACTTTCCAGATTAGCCCGGTAATTCCCGCCGCAGGCCGTTCCGGCATACGGCAGGGTATCCGGAATGATCTGCACGCCGGTGCTATAGACTTGATCGGGTTCGAGCGTGCCGGCGGTATCGAACGCCACTTCGATCAGAAACGCCCTCCAACCGGTGGCGGGCCGTTGCACGACGCCGAGGTAAGCGCCATCGGCCTGTGGGCTCAGCGTCTGGCTGGTCCAGACCGGCCCCAGTGATTCCAGCCGGAAATCCCGCGCGCTGGGATTGGTCGCCTGCCACAATTTCACCGCCTTGGGCTGGGCGGTGGGCGACACCCGCAATACCCCCTCCTCTTCCAGCGCCCAGGTGATCTGGTGGCTGGTCTTGTTGTCCAGAATGTCGTCGATCCATGACAGCGCGTCGATAATTACGTCCTCGCTCTGTTTGTGATCGGTGTTCGGCGCGTAGCGCAGCCACTTGGGACCCGGTAGATCGGCGTAATAGAACCGCGAGGAATCCGAGGTGAAAAACTGATCGCCGGTAGAGTTGAGAATCAGCTTGGGCATGGTGTACCGGTTGCGGTAGGTGTAAGGGTCCACCACCCGCAACATTGCCTTACCCTCGGGCGTTTGCACCCGGCAGGGTAGATCAAACGCCACGTAGTCCTTCAGCGCCGGCGCGAAGAAGCCGTAGGATTCCCAGTGGTGGATGAATTGCTGGCCCAGGTTGGGCATGTCGATCGAGGCCGGAATGATAGCCTTGACGCGCGGGTCCACGGCGGCGGTCAGCCAGGTGGTCCAGCCGCGCTTGGAGCCGCCCAGCACCAGAAAGTTTTCGATGTTCACGCCCTTGCTGGCCGCGAAGATCTGCACCGTGTCCATGGCGCGCACGGCGGCCTTGGTCATCGCCAGATGCACCGCCCATTCCGGATCGCCGGTGTCCAGCGCCTTGTCCAGGCTGTAGGCGAGGATTTCGTCCTCCTTGCGCCCCACTCCCGCCTCGTCAGTGAAATACAACGGCTGATTGGGCACCTGGTTGACCAAGGCGAGAATCGCGCCCGTCGCCAGGGCCGCCGCTCCGACCGCGTCGTTGATCCCGGTCATCGGCGCGTCGCCGTTGCCGCCGCCGCCGATCACCAGAATCGCCGTATCGGTGGTGTCCAGTCCAACCCGCGGAATGACCAGCGCGACTTCGTGCGTCCACACTGGGCGGTCCACCTCGCTGGCCGAGCGCCACTGCTGAGAGGTCATTTCGAGAAAATAGACGGTGTAGGCGGCTCTTTCCTGGGTGTGATAATGCCGGTATGAATAATTGGGATCCGGTTTGGCGATGTAGCGATCCAGCGCGGTTTCCTCGGCCCAGCCGCCACGAGCCAGCGCCAGCCCGAGAACCAGGAGTCCGATAATAAACTGTCCTCCATGCCGCCAGAATTTGCACGCGGGGGCATCGCGCGTGTCACGCCAGGTTATGCGAGTCATCGTTCACCTCGACTGATGGGCCATGAAAAACTGGCGGTCATGTTACCATTTCAAGACCCTTTCCAAGCTGAATGGATAAGGAACCCGAGAAAGTTCACGCTAACTTACCCGCCGTCCCGGTTTCGGAAGCCGCCGCGACGAGGGGCATTTTGGAATGACCGCGCCATGACCTCCCCCACCTTTTTGTCACGCAAATCCATCGCTCCCGCCGAACGGCTGATTTTCGCCCTGGACGTGCCCAGCCCGGCGACGGCCCGGCAACTGGTCGAAACCCTCGGCGACGCAGTGCGCTTCTACAAGATCGGCCTGGAGCTGTTCATGGCCGACGGCTATTTTGGCCTGATCGAATGGCTGCGCGCCCGCGACAAAAAGGTGTTCGTCGACCTCAAGTTCTTCGACGTGCCCGAAACCGTGCGCTCCGCCGTGCGCCAACTCGCGCCCTACCGCGCCACTTTCGCCACCGTTCACGGCAACGACGCCATCCTGCGGGCGGCGGTGGAGGCGGCGTGCGAGACCGGCACCGACCTGGGCATCCTGGCCGTGACCGCGTTGACCAGTCTGGATCAGGCCGATCTCAACGATCTGGGTTTCGCCTGTGATCCCGGGGCGCTGGTACTGTCGCGGGCGCGGCGGGCGCTGGAAATCGGCTGCCGGGGGGTGATTTCCTCGGGGCTGGAAGCGGCCGAATTGCGGGCGCATCTGGGTGATCGGTTGCTGGTCATTACCCCCGGCATCCGCCCGGTGCTGAATCGCCCGACCGACGACCAGAAACGCACGATGGATGTGGAAGAGGCTTTTCTGGGTGGCGCCGATTACATCGTGGTGGGGCGGCCCATCCGCCAGGCGCCCGATCCCCGGGCAGCGGCGACAACGATTCAGGACCGGATCGCCCGCCTGTTCGCGGCGGGCGCGCAGGCGCAATGACCGCCAGTAGTACTGGCGCGGTTACCCTTCACGACCCGCCGATCGGCGTGTTCGATTCGGGGGTGGGCGGGTTGTCGGTGTTCCGGCGGATTCGCGCCGATCTGCCGCACGAAGCGCTGCTGTACGTGGCGGATTCGGGTCATGCGCCCTACGGCAACAAACCGGCCGAGTTCGTCGCGCGGCGCGCGTTCGCCATCACCGAATTCCTGCTGGAACAGAGCGCCAAGGCGGTGGTGGTGGCCTGCAACACCGCCACGGCAGCGGCCATCGCCCACCTGCGGGCGCATTTTGGCGTTCCGATCATCGGTATCGAACCGGCGCTCAAACCGGCCGTGGCCGAGACTCGCTCCGGAGTGATCGGCATCCTGGCCACCAGCAACACGGTGCGCAGCGACAAGTTCGCCAATCTGCTCGACCAGCATGGCCATCGAGCGCGGGTGATGGTGCAGCCCTGCCCCGGATTGGCGGATTGCGTCGAGCACGGAGAATTGAGCGGTCCGCACCTCCGGGCGCTGCTGGAGCGCTACCTGCAACCCCTGTTGGCTCAAGGCGCCGATACCCTGGTGCTGGGATGCACCCACTACCCGTTCCTGATTCCGCTGATCCAGCGGCTGGCGGGTCCGGAGGTGGTCATCATCGACCCCAGCCCGGCGGTAGCGCGGCAGTTGCGCCGCCGGTTGGAAACGGCGGAATTGCTGGCGGATAGCCGCGCGTTCGGCGGCGAGCGTTATTTCACCAGCGGCATCCCCGAACGAACCTCCCAACTTGTGAGCCGGCTGCTGGGTCATCCGGTCGTGGTCGAGGCGTTGCCGAGTCAGACCTAATGAGTCTGATAGCCACTACGCAGCATGTCGCCCAAGCCGCCCTTGTTTTCAATCTGGCGGTAGCCTATCTGACGCAGCGCCTGTTCGGCGATACTGGAACGGTTGCCGCTACGGCAATAGAGCACGATGCGGCTATTGCGGTCGGGAGCCACCGCGGCGATGCGGTTGACGATCTCATTGTAGGGAATATTGAGCGCAGTCCGCACATGTTCCCGCTGGTATTCATCCAGGGTGCGCACATCGATGATCAGCGGCTCACCCGACGCCGGCGGACCGCCGTGATCGGCCAACGCCGGAACGGAAAACAACAGCCCCGCGAGTAGTCCAGTCCACTGATGCATTTCCACATACTCCTGGCTGGTTTGGAAGCTTCGGTTTTATAGCGGATTTTGGAGGCGTCGCTCAACCGGCGATGGCCGGCCCCGAATTATGACCCGCAGCCCTGTGCGAGGTTCGATATCCTCCAGCCGGATGCTGGGCCGACCGCAGTCGGCGACGCGCTTCGAGCCCACCAGCGGCGGCAGATTGGCTGCCGGTCGTGGAACCAGCTTGGCAGTCTTTTTCATCTCTGCTTACAATGCAGGTCGTGTTCCACGGATCCCAGCGCGCAATGTCCTCAGAACCCGACCCTCCCTGGTGTCGTCGCCCCGCGCCGCCACCCTTTTTCGCCCGCTTTCTCACCCTGACTTCCCTCACCCACCTGTCGGCTGCCTGCTGGGGGATCGTTGGTTCGGTTCCCGCCCTGCTGGTTCGCGCCGCTGAGCCAGAAGCCTGATCGCCGTCATGGAATGGCTTGCTGATCCCACCGTCTGGCTCGGTTTGACAACTCTGGTGGTGCTGGAGATCGTCCTTGGCATCGATAATCTGATCTTTATCGCCATCCTGGCCGACAAGCTTCCACCCGCCGAGCGCGACCGGGCGCGAGTGGTCGGCCTGGTCCTGGCGCTGGTCATGCGTCTGGTCTTGCTGGCCAGCATCTCCTGGCTGGTCACCCTGACCGCGCCGCTGTTTACCCTGTTCAACCAGTCTTTCTCCGGCCGCGATCTGATTTTGTTCGCTGGGGGCCTGTTTCTGCTGTTCAAGGGCACCATGGAGCTGCACGAACGACTGGAGGGTGGCGATGATTATCAGGGTGGTTCGAAGCTGTACGCCGGATTCTGGCCGGTGGTGGCGCAGATCATGGTGCTGGACGCGGTGTTTTCCCTCGACGCGGTGATCACCGCCGTCGGCATGGTCGAGCAGCTCCCAGTGATGATGGTGGCGGTGACCATCGCCATCGTGTTGATGATCTTTGCCAGCAAGCCGCTGACCCGCTTCGTCAATGCCCATCGCACCGTGATCATCCTCTGCCTGGGCTTTCTGCTGATGATCGGCTTCAGCCTGGTGGCCGAGGGCTTGGGCTTCCCGATTCCCAAGGGCTATTTGTACGCCGCCATCGGCTTCTCGGTGCTGATCGAAGTCTTCAACCAGTGGGCGCAGTTCAACCGGCGCCGCTTCCTGGCCGGTAAGCGCCCGTTGCGGGAACGGACCGCCGAGGCGGTGCTGCGGTTGCTGGGTGGCCACGCGGAATCAGACGAAGTGGGCGAAGACGTGGCGGCGCTGGCCAGCGGGAACGACAGGGAAGCGTTCGTATTTGATTCCACCGAGCGCGCCATGATCCGGAGCGTGCTGCATCTGGGCGAGCGGCTCATTCCGGAGCTGATGACCCCGCGTCCCGACATTGTCTGGCTGGATTTGGAGGCGACCCCGGAAGGGGTGCGGGAAACCCTCCGGCAATATCCCTACGGCCGCTATCTGGTGTGCCGGGGCGATCTGGACGAAATCGAGGGGGTGGTCGAAGGTCGGACCTTGCTGGTTCAGGCGCTTGCCGGCGAACCGCTGGATCTGCGTGCCGCGCTGCGCGAGCCGCTGGTGGTCCACGAGGGCACGAACGCGCTGCAGGTGCTGGAGCAGTTACGCCAGCATCCCATTCCGATGGCGGTGGTGATGGACGAATACGGCGGGGTGGAAGGGATCGTCACCGCCGCCGACATCCTGGCCTCCATCGCCGGCGAGCTGGCCGATACCACCAATGCCGAGGCTCCCGAAGTAGTGCGCGAGAGCGAAGACGTGTGGCTGCTGGACGGCAGCCTGCCGCTGGAAGAGGTGCGGGAGGCGCTAAACTGCGAGGAACTGCCCCGGGGAGACGGCTATCACACCCTGGCCGGGCTGGTGCTCAACCAGTTGGGGGAAATTCCCAGCGGTGGCGAACAGTTCGCGCTGGAAGGGTATCGGTTTGAAGTGGTCGGCATGGACGGGCATCGCATCGAGCAGGTGCGGGTCTACCGGATCCCGACTGGCGAGACCGCGCCGAGCGCGGCCTGATGGTTGTAAGCGGCTGTCTAAAAACTGAGTCTTTGATCTATATGACAGTGGGTTCGGCTTTCACGCAGCCTTGGCCATTCAAACCGGCTAAAGGCTGGTTCCACAGAAGATTTTTATTAAAAATCAATGATGAGTTTTTCGACAGTCTCTTAACATGATCGGTCGTTTCCTTCTTCGTTTCGCGGTTCCGGCTGCCGAGATGATTGCGCCGGATCGTTGACTTGAAGACGTTTGCAAATACGCTATATTTAAAAAATCCAATCTATAGCGATAATCAAAAATACCAACTAAGGAGAGGCCGCTTGCTGCACGCGCTGGGGTTATGGTTGTTCTGCTTTGGCCTGTGGCTGTTGCTGTCCGGCTATTTCGATGTTCTCCTGTTGCTGGGCTTCGGCGTGTTGTCGTGCGCGCTTGTGGTATTCGTCGCTTGGCGCACCGAAGTGATCGATCCCGAGGAAAAGCCGCTGCGGTTGCGGCTCAACGCGCACATTCTCACCTACTGGCCCTGGCTGCTGTGGCAAATTGTGCTGTCCAATCTCGATGTCGCCAAGCGCATCCTCGATCCCAAGCTGCCGATCAGTCCCACGCTGATCACCCTCAAACCGACCCAGCGCAGCGATCTGGGCCGAGTCATTTACGCCAATTCCATTACCCTGACGCCGGGCACGGTGACCACCGCCCTGAGCGGCGACACGCTCGAAGTCCACGCGCTGACCCGGGAAGCGGCTGATTCCCTGTTGGAGGGCGACATGGACCGGCGCGTCACCCGGCTGGAAGGAGGCGGCTGATGTTCGCGGCCACGACGCTCGGCATTCTGGCTTGCATGATCCTGGCGATGGTGCGCGCCGTGCTGGGTCCCACCGTCTACAACCGCGTCCTGGCGGTCAACTCCTTCGGCACCCTGACGGTGCTGCTCATCGCCGTGCTGGGGTTCATGACCGGGCGTCCCGATTTTCTCGACATCGCCTTGGTGTACGCCTTCATCAATTTCATCGGCACCATCGCTGTGCTCAAGTTCATCCGCTATGGCGACATGGGCTGGCCGCGCAACGATCCCGATGAACCCCAGGGTGATTTGTGATGGCTGTATTGATTGATCTGCTCAGCTGGCTGAGCTTGCTCGGCGGCGTGGTGTTCGCGCTGATCGGCAGTGTGGGGCTGCTGCGGATGCCGGATTTCTACACTCGCCTGCATGCGGCGGGTATTACCGACACGCTTGGAGCCGGCTTGATCCTGCTTGGCCTGATATTGCAGGCCGGCTGGACTCTGGTCAGCGCCAAGCTGCTGCTAATTGTGATCTTTTTGTGGTTCACCGGTCCCATCGCGACCCATGCCCTGTCCCGGGCGGCGCTGCTTGATCCCGACAATCCGCCGCCGATCCTGCACGAGGAAGCGCCGCCATCGAAGTCCTAGTCGATATCTTCCTGCTGACTCTGCTAGTCATCACCGCCGTAGCCGCCATCCGCTTGCGGGATTTGTTCGCGGTGGTGATGCTGTTCGGCATTTACAGCCTGGTGTCGGCCAGCCTGTTCGTGATCCTGGACGCCGTGGACGTGGCGTTCACCGAGGCCTCGGTGGGGGCGGGAGTCTCCACGGTGTTCATGCTGGGCACCCTGGCGCTGACCACCAGCCGCGAAAAAACGCCGGTCGCCCACAAGCCGTTATTGCCCTTGCTGGTGGTGACCATCACGGGTTTGGCGTTGGTCTATGGCACCTGGGACATCCCGCCCTACGGCGATCCGGCCAATCCCATCCACCATCACCTGGTGCAGCGATTTATCGAAGACTCGCCTCGGGAAATCGGTATTCCCAACGTCGTGACGTCGGTGCTGGCCAGTTACCGGGGCTACGACACGCTCGGCGAGACTACCGTGGTGTTCACCGCCGCCATCGGCGTGCTGGTGCTGGTTGGCGGCGCGCGACGGCGGCGTTCCCGCAAGGACGAATCGGAATGAAACGCTACACCATTCCGCGGCTTGGCGCCAAGTTGCTGTTACCGCTGATTCTGCTCTTCGCGCTGTACGTGCAGTTTCACGGCGATTACGGCCCGGGCGGCGGGTTTCAGGCTGGCGTCATTTTCGGCGCGGGCTTCATTCTCTACGCGCTGATTTACGGGATGGATCACGCCCGCCGGCTGATGCCCCCGTGGTTGTTGCGGATCGGCATCTCGCTGGGCGTTCTGATCTACGCCAGCGTAGGCCTGCTCGGGCTGTTGCTGGGCGGGAATTATCTGGATTACGGCGTGCTCGATCACCACGATCCGGCGCACGGCCAGCATCTGGGAATCCTGTTGGTGGAACTGGGGGTCGGCATCACCGTGTCGGCGGTCATGGTGACCATTTTCTACGCCTTTGCCGGCCGGGGACGATGAGTAGCGAGTAGCGAGTGGTGAGTGGCGAGTGGTGAGTGGCGAGTGGCGAGCGAGTAGCGGGTGGGGGACCGAAGCAAGTGCAAATCCTGGGGCACTATAATTACTGGGTTTTCATCCTCCTGATGATGTGCGGGTTTTATGTCGTCATCTCGAGCGGCAACCTGGTGAAGAAGCTGGTGGGTCTGAACATCTTTCAGACCTCGGTGTTCATCCTCTATATCAGCATGGGCAAGATCATCGGCGGCACCGCGCCCATCGTCATCCATCAGCCAGTGGTCTACAGCAATCCCCTGCCGCACGTGCTGATCCTGACCGCCATCGTGGTCGGCATTGCCACCACCTCGCTCGGTCTGGCCTTGGTAGTGCGCATCCACGAAGCCTACGGAACCATCGAGGAAAGCGAGATTCACGCTCAAAACGAAGAAGAAGCCCTGTGATCGCTCATCTACCCGCGCTTCAGGTCGTCATTCCCCTTATCTCAGCGCCGCTGTGCGCGCTGCTGCCGGCCGGCCGCGCGGTCTGGCTGGCGGCCATGACGGCGAGCTGGCTGGCGTTTCTCATGGCCGCCCTGCTGCTGAACCAGGTGCTCGCGCATGGTCCGATTTCCTATCTGATGGGAAGCTGGCCCGTGCCCTGGGGCATCGAATACCGGGTGGACGCGCTCAACGCCTACATGCTGCTGATCGTGGCGGGGATCGGAGCCATCGTCATGACCTTCGGGCGGGTGATCGTTGAGAACCGCATCCGTCTGCCCGAAAACAAGCAGCCCTGGTTTTACACGGCGTACCTGCTGTGCCTGACCGGCCTGCTAGGGATCACGATTACCGGCGACGCCTTCAACGTCTTCGTATTCCTGGAAATCTCGTCGCTGTCGAGCTACGTGCTGATCAGCATCGGTCGCGACCGCCGCGCGCTGACTGCCGCCTATCAGTACTTGATCATGGGCACCATCGGCGCGACCTTCATCCTGATCGGCATCGGCCTGCTATACGTAATGACCGGCACCCTCAACATGGGGGATCTGGCTGCGCGCATCCCGGCGGTGGCCGACACCCGCACCGTGCGCGCCGCCTTCGCCTTTCTGACCATCGGCGTCAGCCTCAAGCTGGCGCTGTTTCCGCTCCATCTGTGGCTGCCCAACGCCTACGCTTATGCACCCTCGGTGGTGACGGCCTTCCTGGCGGCCACCGCTACGAAGGTAGCGGTCTATGTGCTGCTGCGCTTCTTCTTCACCATTTTCGGGGCCAAATTCTCCTTTGAAATCATGCAGTTGGATAAAGTCCTGCTGCCACTGGCCCTGGTGGGGATTTTCAGTGCGTCCGTGGTGGCGATTTTTCAGACTAACGTCAAGCGAATGCTGGCCTATTCCAGCGTCGCCCAGATCGGCTACATGATCCTGGGCATCAGCCTGGCGTCGGTCGCCGGCTTGACCGCCGGCATCAGTCATCTGTTCAACCATGCGCTGATGAAGGGCGCGCTGTTCATGGCGCTCGGCTGTATATCGTTCCGGGTCGGCGCCGCCCGACTCGACCGGATGGCGGGCGTGGGCCGAGCCATGCCCTGGACCATGGGCGCGTTCGTGATCGGCGGTTTGAGCCTGGTCGGGGTGCCGCTGACGGCGGGGTTCGTCAGCAAGTGGTATCTGATCGTGGGCGCGCTGGAAAAAGGCTGGTGGCCGGTGGCAGTGCTGGTGCTGGTCACCTCGCTGCTGGCGGTGATCTACATCTGGCGGGTGGTGGAAGTCGCCTACTTCAAGCCGGCGCCAGAAAGGGGGGGCGTGCGCGAGGCGCCGCTGGCACTGCTGGTGCCCACCTGGGCGCTGGCGCTGGCCAATCTCTATTTCGGGCTGGACACCTCCCTGAACGCGGGGGTGGCCCGGCTGGCGGCGCAGGGGTTGCTGGGGGTGGGACCGTGAATTCCGAAGCGACTCTGCTGCTGGCGCTGTTCATCCCACTGCTGAGCGCGTTTTTCATCGCCGCCAACGACGACCGCCCCAACTGGCGCGAGGGTGCAACCCTGCTGGCTTCGGTGCTGTTGCTCGGCGTCGTGTTGTCCCTGCTGCCGGCGGTGCTGGCCGGCGCCCGCCCCACTGTGGATCTGTTCGAGTTCGCGCCGGGCCTGCCGCTGCGACTGAGCGTGGAGCCGCTGGGCATGACCTTCGCCTGCGTGGCGGCGCTGCTGTGGCCACTGAATTCGCTCTATTCCATCGGGTACATGCGCGGCAACCAGGAACAGCACCAGACCCGGTTCTACATCTGTTTCGCTATTGCCATCGCCAGCACCATCGGCATCGCCTTCGCTGGCAATCTGCTGACCCTGTTCATCTTCTATGAAGCGTTGACCCTGTCGACCTACCCCCTGGTCACCCACAAGGGCACGCCCGAGGCCATGCGGGCGGGACGGCTCTATCTGGGTATCCTGCTGAGCACCTCGATCGGTTTGCTGCTGCTGGCCATCGTCTGGACCTGGGTGATCGCCGGGACCCTGGATTTCATGCCGGGCGGCATTCTGGCCGGCAAGGTGGAAGGGCCGGCCGTGGCCATTCTGCTGGCGCTGTACATGTTCGGCATCGGCAAGGCGGCGTTGATGCCGGTCCACCACTGGCTGCCGGCGGCGATGGTGGCGCCGACCCCGGTCAGCGCGCTGTTACACGCGGTGGCCGTGGTGAAGGCCGGCGTGTTCGCGGTGATGAAGGTGGTGGTCTACGTCTTCGGCATCGACTTCCTGAGCGCCACCGGTTCGTCGCAATGGCTGCTGTGGGTGGCGACGCTGACCGTATTGCTGGCCTCGTTCGTGGCCATGACCCAGGACAACCTCAAGGCTCGGCTCGCCTATTCCACGGTCAGTCAGTTGGGTTACGTGGTGCTGGGCGCGGCGCTGGCCACCTCGATGGGCGTGATCGGCGGCTCGATGCAGATTGCCATGCACGCCATGGGTAAAATCACCCTGTTCTTCTGCGCCGGCGCGATCTACACCGCCACTCACAAGACCGAGGTCAGCCAACTGGACGGGTTGGGTCGGGCGATGCCGTTCACCTTCGGCGCGTTCCTGATCGGTTCGCTCAGCATCATCGGGCTGCCGCCACTGGGAGGCTCGTGGGGCAAGTGGTATCTGCTGGCGGGGACGGTGGATGCGGGGCAGTGGGCGATGATGACGGTGCTGTTGATCAGTTCGCTGCTGAACGTGGCCTACCTGCTGCCGGTGGCGGCGCGGGGGTTTTTCGTGCCAGGTCCGACCGATAACCAGGATGTTGGCGGCACCGGGACCGGCATCCGCGAAGCGCCGCTGGCCTGCGTCGTGCCGTTGTGCCTGACCGCCCTGGGCTGCGTGCTGCTGTTCTTTTTCGCCGATGGTTTATATGCGCTGCTGGCGCCCATCACCGCCCATTGAGGAACCGCGGATGACCGCTCCAACCCCTTCCGCCGACCGTCCCGAGCGCAAGCGTTGGCTCGATGACCGGCGCAACGTGGACAAGATCTTTTACGGACTGGTGCTGATCTGCGCGGGATTGTTCTTGGCCGATTTTTTCTACCATAAGCACGTTAATTTCGCGTTCGAGAACTGGTTCGGGTTCTTCGCCTGGTACGGCTTTGTCTGCTGCGTCGCGCTGGTGCTGCTGGCCAAGCAGATGCGGAAGTTGGTGAAACGGGACGAGGATTACTACGGTGATTGACGGTCTCAACCCGGCGCTGATTCTGGTCTGCGGTTCGCTGCTCGCGCTGCTGCTGACGCCGCAGGGCTTCGCTCGGAACGGTTTCCTGCTGGCGCTGCTGGTGCTGAGCTTGATCCAACTGCTGGGTTTGCCGGATGGCCAATATGCTCAGGTCGAATTGTTCAACCTGACCCTGACCACGCTCCGGCTCGACGGGCTGAGTTTCGCCTTCGCCCTGGTGTTCCACATCGCTGCGTTGCTGGCGGTGATTTACGCCTGGAATCTGCGTGATCCGGTGCAGCAGGTGGCGGGATTGTTGTATCCGGGCGCGGCGCTGGGCGCGGTGCTGGCGGGCGATCTGGTGACGCTGTTCATCTGCTGGGAACTGGCCGCCGTGTCCTCGGTGTTTCTGATCTGGGCACGGCGCACCCAACGCGCGTATCGGGCTGGCCTACGTTATCTGCTGATCCAGATTGGCTCCGGCGTACTGCTGCTGGCCGGCATTATCGTTCACATCCAGGCCACCGGTTCGACCACGTTCGAGCATCTGGGGCTGGACAGTCCCGGCGCCATCCTCATCTTGATCGCGTTCGGCATCAAGGCCGCGTTTCCCTTTTTCCATAACTGGTTGCAGGATGCCTACCCTGAGGCCACCGTGACCGGCACCGTGGTGTTGTCCGCTTTCACCACTAAAATGGCGATTTATGCCCTGGCCCGGGGTTTTGCCGGCACCGAGATGCTGATCACCATCGGCACCGTCATGGCGATGTTTCCGATCTTTTTCGCCGTGATCGAGAACGATCTGCGGCGGGTGCTAGCCTACAGCATGAACAACCAGCTCGGCTTCATGGTGGTCGGCATTGGCATCGGCACGCCGTTGGCGTTGGATGGCGCGGTGGCCCACGCTTTCGCCGACATTCTGTTCAAGGCGCTGCTGTTCATGAGCATGGGCGCGGTGCTGCTGCGCGCTGGCACGGTCAATGGCTCCCAACTGGGCGGGCTATACAAGTCGATGCCGCTGACCACCGTGTTCTGCATCGTCGGCGCGGCATCGATTTCGGCGTTTCCGCTGTTCAGCGCCTTCGTTACCAAGTCGCTGATTCTCGAAGCGGCGGCTCAGGATGGCCACTGGATCGCGTTTTTGTTCCTGCTGTTCGCCTCGGCCGGCGTGTTCCATCACGCGGGCATCAAGATTCCCTACTTCGCCTTCTTCGCCCATGATAGCGGGATCCGTTGCCAGGAGGCGCCGACTCAGATGCTGATCGCAATGGGGCTAGCGGCGGCGTTGTGCATCGGGATCGGCGTGTTTCCGGATGCGCTTTATGCCATTCTCCCGTATCCGGTCGCCTTCGATCCCTATACCACCACCCACGTCATTACCCAGTTGCAACTGCTGACCTGGTCGGCGCTGGCATTTTCGGTGCTGGTGCGGACCGGCCTCTACCCCCCGGAACTGCGTTCGGTCAATCTGGATTTCGACTGGTTCTATCGCCGGCTGCTGCCCGCCGCCGCGGCCCGCGTCTGGACCGTGGCGCTGTCGGGGTGGGAGGCGTTCAATCTTGCCATGGAGCGGCGCGTGGAAGCCTTGATCGCTGGCTTGTCCCGCCACCATGGCCCGCATGGCCTGCTGGCCGTGACGTGGCCCTCCGGCAGCATGGTGCTGTGGGCGGTGCTGTTGCTGGGGGCGTGTCTGGTGTTCTATTACCTGTAGCGCGAATCGCGCTCACGTTCGTGGTCTGAGCGCGACGTTTGCCGCCGTTCGACTCCAGGGTCCGGTTGTGGGTGGCGGCAAGCGGTTCGGATTTATAAATATCGCCAATACAGATAACCCATGCTGATAACGATCGACATCAGCATGATCGGGAAGGCCATCAGGGTGTATTGAATGAAGCGGATCGGCTGGCCGGCGCGTTCGGCGAACCCCGCGACCACCAGATTGGCGCTGGCGCCAATCAACGTCCCGTTGCCACCCAGGCAGGCGCCCAGCGACAGCGACCACCATAGCGGCATCAAACCTTCCGGTCCGCCGAAGGTCGGGGCCATGGCCTTGATCAGCGGGATCATGGTGGCCACGAACGGAATGTTGTCGATGATCGCCGACAGGATGGCCGAGGACCACAGAATGACCATCGCGGTCGCGGTCAGATTGCCGCCGGTCAGCGCCAGCATCTTGTCAGCCAGCAGCTTGAGCAGGCCGGTGCCGTCCACGCCATGCACCACGATGAACAGGCCGACGAAGAAGAAAATAGTGATCCATTCCACCTCGTTGAACGCTTCCAGCACATGCTTGCTTTGGTGCTCGGCGTCGTGACCGAAGTTAGCCAGCAGCAACAGCAGCGCCGCGCCGGTCATGGCGACCGTGGCGGCTTCCAGGCCCAGGAAGCGCGCAAAGACGAAACCGGCAACCACCAGGCCGATCACCAGCAGGCATTGCTTGAGCAGCCGCGCATCGGTGATCGCCCCATATTCGTTGAACTGCATCACTCGCTGGCGATCTTCCGGCGTGGCTCTGAGATGCCGACCCCAGATGAAATAAATCGGCGCCAGCGTGACCGCCATGATCACGAGAACGACCGGGGCCAGATTGTAGGCGAAATCGTTGAAGGTCAGCCCGGTGGCCGAGCCGATCATAATGTTGGGCGGGTCGCCGATCAGGGTGGCCGTGCCGCCGATGTTGGAAGCGAAAATCATCGCGAACAGATAAGGGTACGGCTTGACCTTGAGCTCCTCGGTGATCAGCAGAGTGACCGGCGCGACCAGCAGCACCGTGGTCACGTTGTCCAGAAACGCCGAGGTCACCGCCGTCACCAGCGAGATCATCACCAGGATGCCCCAGGGCCGGGCATCGACCTTCTTGGCCGCCCAGATCGCCAAAAATTGAAAAATGCCGGACTGGCGGGTAACGGCGACGATGACCATCATGCCGATCAGCAGGCCGATGGTGTTGAAGTCGATGCCGCGAATGGCGGCTTCCTGGTTGAGGATGCCGAGGACGATCATCAAGCCCGCCGCCAGCAGCGAAACGATGGCGCGGTTGATCTTCTCGGTCATCACCACCACGTAGGTGAGCGCGAACAGGATGGCGGCCATCCACATCGGGTCGAGGCCGAACAGGGCCGCCGCGGCGGCTTCGCTGGAACCGTGCATTTTAGTTGTTCTCCCCAATCAGCTTTTCCAGCACATCCCAGAACGAAATGATGCCCTCCAGCCGGCTGTTCGTCTTGTTTACCACCGGCACGCTGGTCGTGCGTCCGTGCAGCATCAGGAGCATGACTTCCATGGCCGGGGTATCGGGATGGGCGACTTCATGGATGTTCAGCCAGTTCTTGACCAGCTCATCGCGACGCCCGCCCAGGCGTTGGGCCAGATCACCGATGCCTTCGGTCACGAAGGACACGTTATCCAACCCGTATTTGTCCAGTACCGCCTTGGGCAGGGTCAATTTCAGCAGCGAGTAGATACTGAACGTGCCCAGGTAGCGGCCCTGTTCGTCCACTACCGGCAAATGCCGCAGATGATGTTTGAGAATCCGGTCGGCGGCGGTCGCCACCGTATCGGTGGGCCGCAGCGTCATCGGATTGGGGTTCATGATGATCTTTGCTTTCATGCAGGGTCCTTGGTTGTGGGAGGGGATGGCCGAGCGGTCGAGTCCTGAAAAGTCAGTCCCCAGTCAATCAGCAAATCAGGAAACAGGCCGGACGCCAGGGTTCCCGTGGTTTCGTGAATGGCGGGTTTGCCGTAGCCCCATCAGCGTTCAAAGTGTAGACGATGACGACGTGATCGGTGGGATGAGCCAGCCAGACCTCGGCCACGCCGGCGCGCTCGTAGGTGGCGAGCTTCTGAATCGACATAAGTAAAGATCGTGGCGGGGTTACGGAGCGGTCGTCCCACGATGAAACCTCCATGACGTGGTTATCTATTTTTTCAGCAGCACCGGCGCCTCGGCATGTCGTAACACGTCGGTCGCGACCGAACCGAGCAACACGTGGGTGAGCGCCGAGCGGCCGTGCGAACCCATCACGACCAGATCAAAACCGTGCTCGTCCGCGTAGCGCGCGATGGTTTGGGCGACATGGCCGACCGCGATATGCGGTGTGTACGCGATGCCGGCGGCATCGAGGATGGCGCGGGCGCCCGCCAGGTCGGCGAATCCTTCCTCCCGGTAATACGCTTCGATGTCGTCCGGTTTAACAAACAGCCGGACGTGACCGGATTCAATCGGAATGCGCACGGTGAGCAGATGAACCTCGACCGGGCAGCCGGCGTCGCGCAGGCGAACGACCTGGCGCGTGGCATGTTCAGCGTGGGTGGAACCATCGACGGCAAGCAGAACCTTGAGCATGGTTATCGATCCCCGGATGAGTGGTTTTCGCCATCGGCGATGGATTCGGAAGCGGAGATTTCGCGTATTGGCGCGGCGCGCAGCGCGCGGCGGGCGAGCAGGGTACCGGCCAGCACGACGAAGATCGCGCCGCCGAGCGCGCCAGCCTGATGTACCCAGCCGGGCAGGTCGGTCAGCACGGGTTGGAGCGCGACATCGCCGAGGAGCATTTCGCCGGCGATCCAGCCCAGCAGGGCTCCGCCGAGCGTGATGACAATGGGAAAGCGGTCCATCAACTTCAATACGAGCTGGCTGCCCCAGACGATGATCGGGATGCTGATCATGATGCCGAACGCCACCAGGCCGATTCCGCCCTTCGCGGCTCCCGCGACGGCGATGACGTTGTCCAGGCTCATCACCGCGTCAGCGACGATGATGGTCTTGATTGCGCCGAGCAGATGAGCGCTGCCCTGGATGTTGGCATGTTCGTCGTCGTCGGGCTGCAACAGGTTGATGCCGATCCACAGCAGCAACAATGCACCGCCGATTTTGAGGTAAGGCAGCGCGAGCAGTTGCAGCGCGAAGAAGATCAGCAAGACGCGCAGGGCGATCGCTCCGGCCACGCCCCACAGGATGCCCCTGCGGCGCTGGTCCTCGGGCAGGCGGCGGCAAGCAAGGGCGATCACCACGGCGTTGTCGCCGCCGAGCAGGATGTCGATTGCGATGATTTGCGCCACGGAGAGCCAGAAGCTCCCCTGTAAAAACAGGTCGAACACTTGGAATCCTTTGGAGAAGTAAAGTTGAAGGGTGCTGGTGGTTGTTGCATCGTTTCAGCCGAAACCCAGGGCAATCGTGTGTGGCTTGATCATCCTACCCCAAACTGTCCCCCCTCGACTTCCCTTGCCCGGCCTAGCGCGACCAGGGTGTCCAGCAGTGCGGCGAGCGATTTGGGCTTCGCGCCCCGGAAGCGGGCGGCGAGCGCGGCGGGGGTCAGCGGTTCGCCAGCCTCGGCCAGCGCCTCGGTCACGGTGCGGGCCTGTTCGGCAAGAGTTTTCGGCCAGGAACGCGGGGCCGGCGGTGTGCGGGTTCCGACGGCGACGGTGGCGTCCAGTTCGGTTTGTGTAGCCGGAGTTGGCTCGCCGGGCGCCTGAAACGCGGGGCGCAGCCAGCGAATCAACCCCTGCCGTTCCTCGGCGGCGCGCTCGGCGTTCAGCGCCACCAGTCGCTCCAGCAAAATCGCGTCGCTCTCATCCGTCGCGGTTAAATCCCGCCAGCCGTAGGCATCCAGCACCGCCTGGTCGATAGCGTCGTGCAGTTCCCACAGCACCGTCACCAAACCCCGCTCATGCATCGTCCGTTCCGCCGGGGTCAGCGGTTCCCCGGCGCGCAGCTTGGCCAGCACGTTGTAGAGGCCGGTCAAGGTCAGGTCGGGATGCAAGGCTTGGCGCTGCTTGCGGTGCGTATCCAGCCGCTCGCCCAGAGTGCGAAGTTCGGCCTGTTGCGCGGCGCTGGCGGCGGGGAAGGGGAACGGCTCGAAGCAGCGGGTTTTGTTGTAGCGGGGACGATCTTCCAAGGTTCCACCGGCGGCCAGCGCCCAGGTCACATGCACCCGCGAGGACAGCACCGCCAGATGCCAGGCGTCGGCGCTGGCGATGGCGACCAGCATGTTATCGGGCAGGATCGCAGCATCCAGGAATTGAAAAACGCGATGCTTGGCGGTTTCGACGGTGACGATGTAGCGGGACAGGCCGTTCAGAGCTTCGCGCAATTGTTGACGCGGTTTGCCGTGCAGCCACCACAGGCGCGCATAACCTTCGCCGTCCTTGCTGTGGCTCTTGGCGTCCCGTTCCGGCTTCACCCGCTCGACCACCCACTGATAGACCTCCGGGAAGCGGTCGCGCACCTGCTCGGCGCTCAGTCCGAACAGGTCGATGACCAGCACGTTGCGCGGGGTCGCGGTCAGGTCCTTGCCGTTGCGGTACGGACGGATGCACCGCTCCAAACCGGGAATTCGCCCCAGCCCCAGCGCGACGGCCTGTTCCGGGGTGACGATAAAGCCGGCGCCGTGCAGTTTCACGCCGGGACAACTCAGGTTGCCGTTCGCCCGCAACGGCAACGCGCCCGCCACGTTAGCGCCGATGGTCAAATCGGCGTTGATCCGTCCGCGCCGCTCGCCGAATTCCACCTTGACCGCATCGCCGTCCGCACCGCCTTCGCGGATCACCGTCCACAGTCGGCCTGGCGCTTCCCCGGCCACGCCCACGCTCATCGCGATGCGCACCGCCGCGCCGTCGCTGGCGTCCACCCAGGGATGATCGGGGATGGCGAAGGCGAGCGACATTCCCCCGTCCAGATGCCTCGCCACCACCCGCCGGTTGAAGGTCTGCCGCAGGCTGTTGGTGGTGATGAAGCCAAACCGCCGCACCTCGCCGTGCCGGACCCGCATCGCCGCCTGATGCCACCAGTACATCACGAAATCCGCCGATTCCGGCATCTCCGGCCACGCTGCCCGCACTGCTTGCGCGTAACCGTCGCCCAGGGCGGCGCGCATCCAGCCCGCGCCGATGAACGGCGGATTGCCGACCACGAAATCCGCCTTCGGCCAACACGCCGGCCGGGGATTGACGTATCGCTCCATCGGCGCGCGGGCGGTTTCGTCGGGGACGGATTCGCCGGTGGTGGGATGAAGCCGAACTGTCCGCCCATCCCAGCGGGTCAGTAGTTTCCCGTTCTCATCCAGAACCGCGCTGGCTCCATCGTGAGCCAACACCGCGTCGCGGCATTCGATGTTGCCGAAATCCCGCAGCACCGGTTGCGGCGGCAACACCTGGCCGCGCGTGCGAAAGTGCCATTGCAGATAGCCGATCCACAGCACCAGTTCGGCGATGGCGGCGGCGCGTGGATTGATCTCCAACCCCAGCAATTGATGCGGGTCCACCGTCACCCCGGCCAGTTCCAGCAAGCCCTGGCTGTCGCCCAGTTCCTCCAACTGGTTCAGCACCTCGCCTTCCAGCCGCTTGAGATGCTCCAGGGTGACGTAGAGGAAGTTGCCCGAGCCGCAGGCCGGGTCCAGCACCCGCACCGCGCACAACCGCCGGTGAAACTCCCGCACCTCGGCGCGGGCGGCGGCCAGCTTGCCCTCGGCGGCCAGCAGCAGCGCGGCGGTGCGCGCGTCGTCCCAATCCGCCCGCAGCGGCTCGATCACCGTCGGCAGCACCAGCCGCTCCACGTAGGCGCGCGGTGTGTAATGCGCCCCCAGCCGGCTCCGCTCGACCGGATTCAGCGCCCGTTCCAGCAGCGTGCCGAAAATCGCCGGCTCCACTTCCCGCCAGTCGGCGCGGGCTGCCTCGCGCAGCAACTCGATTTGCGCCCGATCCAGCGCCAGCGCCTCCGGTTGCTTGAACAGCTTGCCGTTGAAGCGCGGCAGCGCGGCCCGAATCGCCACTGAAAATTGCCCGCCATCCATCGCCCGCCACAGTTCGCCGACCAGCGGCGCGAACGGCTCCGGCGCGTGGATCAGGCTGTCGAGCAACTCGGAAAACGCCCGCGCCGGTAACAGGCCCATGTCCTCGGCGAAACAGGTAAACAGGCAGCGGGTCAGAAATCCCGCCACCGCCGCCGGCTCGTGGCCGGCTTCCTCCAGGGTCCGCGCCAGTCGCGCCAGATGTTGGGCAATCTCGAAGGTCACCCGCGCCGCCCGTCGGGTGGGATCGAGACTGAGCGGGTCCAGCCACACCGCCCGCAATCGCTCCCGCACCGTCGGATCGCGCAAGTGCTCCAGTCGAATCCGGTGGCCGCGGGGATCGGGAAACGGCGTGTAGGTCGCGCCGCTGCGGGTAAAGTCGGCGTACAGTTCGATCACCCGCCCCACGTCCACGACCACCACGAACGGTGGGCGGCCCTCGCTGGCCGGCAAGGCGCGGGCATAGTTTTCGCCCTGACTCCGCGCCCGCAACAGCGCCGTATCGAATCCCTTGGCCGTCCCGTCAAGCTTTAGCTTCTTCGCCTCCAGCACGAACGCGCCGCGCCGGTATAGATCGATGAAACCCGCTGACTCCGAACCGTCGCCGTGGCGAAAGATCACCCGCCGCTCGAACACGTAGCCGTCCAGTTTCGGTTGGCCGGTGGCTGGTTCAGGCATGGGCAGGCTCAGCAGGGCGCAAAGCTCCCCGAGGAACAGTTGATAGTTGGCGCGTTCCGAGCCGGCGGCGTCGCGCCAGCGGGTCAGAAAAGCATCGAGAGTGGTGGAGGCGGGAGCGGTATCCATGCGGACCGATTTCCTGGCCAAGTGTGAGAATCACCCAAATTATACGGTTGCCGGCTGCAAAACCAGGCCGGGATGGGTTGACGCCCGACCGGGGTGACGCCTTGCGCCTGGCGTTCCCCAAAGCCTGGGAGGCGCATGTCTTCAGCGCGCCGCCCTACGTCTGGCGCCGGCTGAAAGCCTTGACCGTACCGGCCCTCGGTGTCCGGGCGGAACTGAGCGATTTGATCCCGAAGGTGTCTTGGGACAAGTGGCGGTGGTTACGCGAACAGGATGATTTCGCGGTGCTGCCGGGAATCGGTCACATGGCTCCGCTCGAAGCCCCTTGTAAAACCGCCCTCGTGGTGGCCGGGTGGCTGCATTCCCGACCGGCGGGAGGTTGACTCGGGCGTTCTGTTGATTCAATCCTCGTCGGAGGTGACGATGAACACCTCGTCCACCTCGTTGATGTGGTAGCGCCGGGGCTTGGCGGCAACCGCGAGATCGCTCTCGCTCAATCCTGAATCAGCGAGCATATAGGCGCGGATGGCGGGATCGTTCGGGTTGGCTGTATCATCCTCCAGCCAGTGCCGGATTTGCGGGTCTTGTGGCTGAAAGATGTGAACCTCCCGGTGGCCGCGTTGCAGCATCGCGTAGGCCGGTGGATTACCCAGTTCCACCAGTTTGGTGTAACCCATCTCTTCGTACATCCGCGCCGCTTGCTTGGTGTTGGCTAGTACCTTGCCATCGCCTTTGTAGTCCGGGCCGTACTCGAAACGATTGCCTTTTTCCAGCAGGTGACGGCGCAGCGCCGCGACCGTGCCGCCAAGACCGGTAGCTGGTTTGACGATTTTCTCGCTCATCGGTGAATCCTCCGCAAGATTATTCCACGTGGCATACTCGGCGGCTTGCGGCGCGACTCCCTGATCTCGCCTCGACCACCAAGTCTGATCGCAATCCTGTTCTGAAATTCGCTGCACTATAAACCAAGTCAGCAAGCCCGTTGTGATCCATCGCGGATGGCCATACTGAAGGGGCGTCTTCCAGGCGAATCTTTGATATCCCTATATGGTTCCTGGCGATTCATGGTGGGTTCATGATTTGTAATTATCATGAAGGCAGCCGCTGGGCGCCGCTTGGGCGCAATTCCACCACGGTCGGAGGAGATCACGATGAACACTCAAGAGAACCAGCATCCTCCCGCTGTGGTGGGATGGGGACGCCGCACGGTGCGGTGCGGTGTGGTGATCGTTGGGGTCCTGACGGGAGGCGCGCTCGCCATGCAGCCCGCAGTGGCCCAGGGACCTCCCGGTGGGCCGGGCGGTGGGCCTGGTGGGCAAATACACCCACTTCCGGGTGGCGGTGGGCCTGGTGGGCAAATACACCCACTTCCGGGTGGCGGTGGGCCTGGTGGGCAAATACACCCACTTCCGGG
>JBDHRD010000240.1:0-4229 GCA_039807425.1 Candidatus Contendibacter sp.
CGGCGCCGGTGCGGGTGGATACCCCGGTGCCGGCGGAGAGCTTGACCGAGTTGCGCCGGTCGATCGGCAGCGCCACCATCACGCTGGCCCGCGAGTTCTTTTGCAGGTCGTTGCCTTCCACGCCATCGATGGTCGTGCGCCCGCCGGTGAAGTACGTACCGTTCAACGCCATCCAAATCCCGTTGCGAAAGCCGTAGATGAGGCCGCCCTGCACCGAGTAGATCGGGTCCTGCTCGCGCGTCTTGCCGCCGAGAAAGTCGTCGTTGTCTCCAAAGAAGGTGACGGCCGTGGCGAGTTCCAGCGTCCACGGCCCCCATGCCTTGGAAAGCCCGAGTTCTGGCTTGGCGAACCAGCGGTGGGCGCCGAGGTTGACCAGCTTGTCGGAGTCGTATTGACCGGAGGGAATCGACACCTGGAGGCTGGCGCCGACGATGAGATCCTGCTGGTAGGATGCAAATTCCTTGACCGAGAGCGCGGGCGCTCCGTACAGGTTGAGCGAGAACCGCAATCGCGGGTCGCCAAAGCCGGAGACGTCGCGTTCCATCGGCTGCCCGGCATACTCCGCGGTTCCCGAGATCCATCCATAAGGCAGGATGACGTCGAACTTGCCGGACTGACCCCAGAGATCGAACGAACGCGCATAGGCGAAAATGGTGCTCTGGGTTCGCAGGTTCGCGTTCTCCAACGGTATCGACGGATCGGTCATCAAACCGCCTTCGGCATAGGCGTAGCTTGCGATCAGAAAATTGACGCCGATGGGAATGTTCGAGTAGGTACGAGGTTCGATTTCTTGCGCCCGGGCGCCTGTCGCGCTGGCCGCGACCACCAGGACGAGAAGGGCCACGCTTCCCGATGCCGACCCGGTTGCAAAGCGGATGCGCGGCGCGAGGTCGCCAGGGCGCATCGTCAATTCGGCTTGCCCTTGCTTGGGGTAGCGTCCGGGATTTTGACCACGTTCATGCCCGGTGGCGCCTTCTGCCAGGGATAACCCTTCCGCCCCAACTGGTAGCCGTAGTCGAACAGCGCGCGCATGTACGCGGTATCGAAATCCTCCTTGTGTTCAGCCTTGAAATCCGCGCCGATAAACGCCAGGTTGTAGTCCACCCCATCCTGTTGCGTGGTCAGGTAAATCCGGTACAGATCCCCGAGTCCCTGGGTTTGAATCAACGAGGCGATCGAGCGGCCGGCGATAGTGAAGGTGCTGCGCTGCACGGACGCCCAATCCGGATCGAGGCGGGCGTTGCGGATGATGTAGGCGCTCCGCTCCCGCTGGGGGATTTTGACACCCTGCTGGCGAATCAGGTCGAACAGGCGCGGGGGGTAGAGAAACACCTGGGCCATGGCGCCGCCATCCACGTGCATTTCCTGATAGGGTTTGCCGTTTACCTCCACGTCGATCATGACCGGTGGAAACGCGGCGGGAATCGCCGCCGACGCCAGCAGAATCTTGCGGAACAGGTCCAAGGCCTCCGGATGCTCGCGGGCGGCCGCCGCGATGGCCCCCATGTTCCAGATCACCGGCTGGCCGGCGTCCAGATTGGTGGTGCCGATCAACAGCAGGCGACCCTTGTCCTGATATTCCCGGGCAATCCGCGCCAGAAACTCGGCGTTGACGTGGCGGGAAATCAGTTCGAACAGCGGGCTGTTGTCGGCCAGACCATCGCTGGTGACCGCCGCCAGCAGGCCGCGCGGTTTGAGGATGTTCTGCGGGCCGATGGTGGTGTACACCTCGCGCAGGGTGTGATCCTCCTCCGGTCCCAGGAAGGCAAAGGGGGCGATCAGCGCGCCGGTGCTGATCCCGGTGACCCCTTTGAATTCGGGCCGGGTTCCGGTTTCCGTCCAACCGACCAGCAGGCCAGCGCCGAAGGCGCCGTTGTCGCCACCGCCGGAAACGGCCAGAAAATTGATCGGCAGTGGCGGACCCTGATGTCCAGTACGGGCCAGATAGGCCTGCTCGCGTTGAACCGAGGTGATGGCGTCCCGAACAAACGGCTCGACATCGGTCAGAACCCAGTAACGGGCGTTCGGAATGCCGGGAATTTCCGCCCGGGTGGTGTCCTGAGTCGGAACGGCGGCCAACCGTGATGGCGTGGCGCAACCCTGAAGCAGAAACAGCAGGACGGCCAAGGATACGAGAGTCGTCCAGATGGATGAGAAATAGCGCATCGGTGAGTTCCTGTAAGTCATACGTTTTTGGATGAACCGGGCGAATATCACGGCGCACACCCATTAAAAACGCCTCTTAAACCCGGCCGGGAACGACACTCTCTCCCGGGAACCAGAAAGGGTGCCGCTTGCTTCAGGTTACTGGTTGCTCCAGCCGGAGGAAGGTGGCGAGACCACTTCGTAGACCACGTTCGGGCCATCGTACCGGGGAACGTAGTAGGCGCCGCCACAGTTTTGGTAGGTCACGCCATCGGCGACGAACGTGCTGCAACTCGGTGGCAGCGTGGACACCATGGCGCCCACGGCGACCGCGGCGCCCACGGCGGCCGCGCCCGCGCCCACCGGATAACCCCAGTTGCGGTCGACATCGACATTCACATTGCGATTAACGTTGACATCCCGGCGGTTATAGTTGGCATCCCGGCGGTTGAAGTCGCGGCCACCCCCGCCGACATTGGCGCGCGGCGCCCTGACCTCGCGCCCGCCACCCCCAAAACCGCCGCCACCACGACCACCGCGCGCTTCCACATCGACGCTGGCGAGAGCCAGCATCGGTCCCACGATCAGAGCAGCGGCTATCGTTCGCTTCAAGCCAGTTGAAAATACAGGGTGCATGGTGAAGCCCTCCCGTGGTTATTTGGCAGCCTTGGCCGGCTGGGATGATGCTGGCCGATCGGCCAGAAACGCGATCTTCTGGGCGTTCGGCGGCGGGTTGAAGGTAAACAAATCGGCGGCGAATTGTGGGGCGACATTCCAGTCAGTCAGGGTGGCTGCCAACCCAGGCGATCCCATCACGGTCCTGTCGGTCAGGATCAGGCGGCGGGGCAAGGGTTTGGGGCCATCCTCGATCCAGATTTCCCAATCCACCTCCGGGGTTTGAAACGCCAGATGATGGCAAACCACGCCGCGCACCAGAACACGGCCGACATACGTTTCCGATTTCAGATTCTGGGCCAGCCGGCTTTGTGGATCGGCAAACAGCAAATCGGCGACTGGCATCGAAATCCGATACCGCTCTTCGAGCAGGCTCAGCGTCTCGTCGAGGGTCGCTGGGGCGGCGGCGCTCGCATAGACATTTTGACCCGGCGTGTAAAGCGAGAAGGTCTTGCCGTCGTAGAACAGTTGGCGGCCACCGCTGAGATTCTGGAAATTGACCCGTAAGCGATTCGGTTTTTGCACGGCAATCTCCAGGGTTTGATCGGCGTGCAAGCGCTGCTCGGTGGGCAAGATCAGCTCGGTGGTTCTTTCGACCCGCACCTGGAAGCGGTCGAGGGATTGGAGGTAAGCGGCCATCTGTTTCAGCACGTCCCTGGGCTGGGGTTTGACCGCCGGCGCGGGGCTAACGACGGGCGCGGCCGCGGTGGCTGGCTGATCGGTAGCGGTGGGCGAACTGGCGCAACCGAACAGCGCCAGGATTGGCAATAACAGCGCGGATAATAAAGGCAAGATTTTCATGATCGACACGCTCCCTAACGAGTTGATTTTCGACTTTCGACTGCGCATTTTCCCCACCGAATGAAAATATAGACGGCAGATCCTCTCAATACAGACCACCTCGTGGCCGGCGGCCAAGCCGACCGATTCACGAGGTTGATTTCGCCGACCAGATAGCCCAGCGCAACCGTCAAAAACAGTGCGAATAGCGGCTGGTTCTCGAGCAGTCCCCTGATTTCATCCATGGTGGAATCCTCTTCATAGTGGCTTTTTCATAACAACAACAGACTACCCACCCTCAAACGCCAGCCTGAGGGTATCGCGGTTGCTGGGATGCTTTTTCCGGGTGGTGTCCTGGGCCGGCGGCACGGCGGCCAGCCGCGCCGGCGCGGCCCTGAGCGAACAGGAGCAGCCCGGCAAACAGCACGGTAGGCAAGAGGTTCCAGGTAACGTGAATAACCCCTGTCCCATTAGGGTGGACAGGCTGATCCTGGCGCTCAGTCTGGGCCGAGCGGGGCGTAGAGGGTCACGACCGACCGGCCTTCAGCGCGATAGGTCAGCCCGGTGACCACCGGAGCCTCCTCCCAGGGCGCGATGTCGTCCGGCGATTCCAGGGCGGTGTCGATCCA
>JBDHRD010000241.1:0-4228 GCA_039807425.1 Candidatus Contendibacter sp.
CCGTACATGAGCCCCATCCCGATCAATTCCAGCATGGGCATGTTGATTTCGCTGGCGGTGGCCTTCGTGTTCACGCCATGGCTGACGTACAAGGTGCTACGGCGGGTAGTGGAAAAGCATAAGCCGCCGCAGGAAAGCTCCAACCACCCCGGCGCTGATGCGCCATCTCTCCTTAGTCAAGGGAGGGAACATAACGGACGGGAAGATTTCTCCCATCGGCTGTTCCGGCGCGTGGTCGGGCCGTTCCTGCGCGGGCGAAAGGGCCGACCGCTGCGCTGGATTCTAGGCGCAACGATCCTGCTCTTGATCGGCGGCTCGGTCAGCCTGGCTTACTTTCAACTGGTCGTGCTGAAAATGCTGCCCTTCGACAACAAGTCGGAATTCCAGGTGATCGTGGACCTGCCGGAAGGGACGACACTGGAACAGACCACGCGGGTGCTCGGCGAACTGGGCCGCTATCTGGCCACGGTCGCAGAGGTCACCGACTATCAGGTCTACGCCGGGACCGCCGCACCGATCAATTTCAACGGCCTGGTTCGCCAGTACTACCTGCGCGCCGGGGCCAACGTTGGCGACATTCAGGTCAATCTGGTGGATAAGAAGCATCGCCACCGCAAGAGCCATGACATCGCCCTCGCGGTGCGCGGCCCGTTGCAGGACATCGGGAAAAAATACAATGCCAACGTCAAGGTGGTGGAAGTGCCGCCCGGCCCACCGGTGATGGCGCCACTGGTCGCCGAAGTGTACGGTCTGGATTATCCCGGCCAGATTGCCGTCGCCCAGCACGTGCGCGGAATCTTCAGCGCCACGCCGGACATCGTGGATGTGGACGACACGGTGGAAACGCCATCCGAGCGGCTGATCGCCCACGTGGATCGGGCCAAGGCGGCATTGCTCGGCGTGTCGCAGCAGGCGGTCGCCGCCGACATCCATACCGCCCTGCGCGGCGAGGATGTCAGCTACCTGCACTCCGAAAGCGCCAAGTATCCGATCCCGTTGCGACTGAAACTGCCCACCGCCGACCAGGCTGACGCCGCCAGCGTGCTGGCGCTGAAAACCCGGAGCCAGAACGGCCAGTTGGTTCCCCTGTCGGAAATCGTGGACATGGAGAAAATCCAGCGCGAAAACACCATTTACCACAAGGACCTGCTGCCGGTGGTGTTCGTATTCGGCGATATGGCCGGCAAACTGGACAGCCCACTGTACGGGATGTTCGAAATTTTCGCCGCCCTGCGGGATCAATCCATCGCCGGCGGCGGGCTGGAGCAATTCTTCATCCGTCAGCCGGACAACCCCTACCGCTACAGTCTCAAATGGGACGGCGAGTGGCAGATCACCTACGAAACCTTCCGCGACATGGGCATCGCCTACGGTGTGGGGATGATTCTAATTTATCTGCTGGTGGTGGCGCAGTTCCACTCTTATCTTGTACCACTGATCATCATGGCGCCGATTCCGCTGACCATCATCGGCGTCATGCCCGGCCATGCCCTGCTGCACGCCCAGTTCACCGCGACCTCGATGATCGGCATGATCGCCCTGGCCGGCATCATTGTCCGCAACTCGATCCTGCTGGTGGATTTCATCAATCTGGAAGTCGCCAGCGGCGTGCCGTTTCAGGAGGCGGTGATCCGTTCCAGCGCGGTGCGGGCCAAACCGATCCTCCTGACCGCACTGGCGGCCATGCTGGGGGCGCTGTTCATCCTGGACGATCCAATTTTCCGGGGACTGGCGATTTCGCTGATCTCCGGCATCCTGGCGTCCACCCTGCTGACGCTGATCTTCATCCCGGTGCTGTACTACGCAGCGTTCCGGCGGCGGTTGGAACCAGTGGCTCGTGCAAACTTTCCAGATAGTTGATAGATCAAAAGCATACATCGTCTAATTGAGCGGAGACCGAGCAGGTCAGCACAGTATCCGCATCAATGATCGATGGCGGGTGTGCTTTGTCTGGACAGTCGCCGGCCCAACCGATGTTGAGATTATGGACTACCACTAGAGGTCACTTCATGAAGAACGGACTGCCACCCATTCACCGTGGTGAAATCTTGCGCGAGGAATGCTTGGCTCCATTGGGCATGACGCCGCATGCGTTGGCGATGGCGTTGCGCGTTCCGGCGCCGCGTATTAACGACATCTGCAATGAGAAGCGCGGTATCACCCCAGACACCGCTCTACGTTTGGCACGGTATTTCGGCACCACCGCCGAATTCTGGATGAACCTGCAAGTAGCGTATGACTTGAACCGCGCCTACGAAACCGCCGGCCCACGTATCGAAGCAGACGTTATACCGCTGGCGGCATAGAGCGGGAACCAACCACTATCCGGGTATATACTTCAGTTTGGTCCGCCAAGCGGTGCATTCTTTACGCACTGCCCCACTTCGGATCCGGTACTCCAGCGTTCCCCGGCCAGAGCCATTCCGATACCCCGGCCCCGACCCCGGATCGCTTGAGGCATTCATCGTTCCAATTCCAGAGATGGAAGCCCAAGGAGATCATCCATTCTTATGAATAACAAGCTTTTAGCCTATCTCGGCTGGCTGCTGGTGGCGGTGCTCGGTGCATTTGCCCTGGGCGCGGTCGCACTCAATCGGGGTGAAACCGTCAGCGCGGTCTGGCTGGTCACCGCCGCGTTGTGCATCTACTTTATCGGCTACCGCTTCTACAGCAAGTTCATCGCCGAGCGCGTCCTGCAACTGGACGATAACCGGATGACGCCGGCGGTCAGCCGCAATGACGGTCTCGACTACGTCCCGACCAACAAATGGGTACTGTACGGCCACCATTTCGCCGCCATCGCCGGCGCGGGTCCGCTGGTCGGGCCGGTGCTGGCCGCGCAGATGGGCTACCTGCCAGGAACCATCTGGATTCTGGCTGGCGTGATCGTCGCCGGCGCGGTGCAGGATTTCATGGTGCTGTTCTGCTCCATGCGCCGCGATGGCCGCTCGCTCGGCGAGATGATCAAGATGGAAATGGGGCCGGTCGCCGGCGGCATCGCCCTGGTCGGGGCCCTGGCCATCATGATTATCATTCTGGCCGCGCTCGGTCTGGTGGTGGTCAAGGCGCTGGGCGAGAGTCCCTGGGGCACCTTCACCGTGGCGGTGACCATCCCGCTGGCGATGGTGATGGGCGTCTACATGCGCTTCATCCGCCCCGGCAAGATCGGCGAAGCCTCCGCCTTTGGCGTGATCGTGCTGCTGCTGGCGATCTGGTACGGCCAGCACGTCGCCGAAGACGCCACCCTCCGCCCGCTGTTCGACTACCCCGCGCCGCAACTGGCCTGGGCGATCATCATTTACGGCGCGGTGGCGTCCATGCTGCCGGTGTGGCTGCTGCTGGCCCCGCGCGATTACCTGTCCACCTTCCTCAAGATCGGCGTGGTGACGGCGCTGGCCATCGGCATCTACCTCGTTGCCCCTGACCTCAAGATGCCGGCCACCACCCGCTTCATCGACGGCACCGGCCCGGTATTCTCCGGCACGCTGTTCCCGTTCCTGTTCATCACCATCGCCTGCGGCGCGGTGTCCGGCTTCCACGCGTTGATCTCCTCCGGCACCACGCCCAAGATGATCGAGCGTGAGTCGCATGCCCGCTTCATCGGCTACGGCGGGATGCTCACCGAATCCTTCGTGGCGATCATGGCGCTGACGGCGGCCTGCGTGCTCGACCCCGGCATCTATTTCGCCATGAACAGCCCGGCGGCGATCATCGGCAACACCGCGGAGAAAGCCTCCGAAGTCATCACCAATTGGGGTTGGGCCATCACCCCCGACATGATCACCCAGACCGCGCATGACATCGGTGAGAAAACCATCCTGAACCGGGCCGGCGGCGCCCCGACCCTGGCGGTCGGCATGGCGCAGATCATGGCGGCGGCGGTCGGCGGCCAGGCGCTCCAGGCGTTCTGGTATCACTTCGCCATCCTGTTCGAGGCGCTGTTCATCCTCACCGCCGTGGACGCCGGCACCCGCGCCGGTCGCTTCATGATCCAGGACCTGCTCGGCAATATCTACGCGCCGCTGGGCCGCACCAATTCGGTGGTGGCGAACGTCATCGCCACCGTGCTGTGCGTGTCGATGTGGGGCTATTTCGTCTATCAGGGCACGGTCGATCCGCTCGGCGGGGTCAACACCATCTGGCCGCTGTTTGGCATCGGCAACCAGATGCTGGCCGGCATCGCCCTGCTGCTCTGTACCACCGTGCTGATCAAGATGAAGCGCGAGCG
>JBDHRD010000022.1:0-25031 GCA_039807425.1 Candidatus Contendibacter sp.
CCGCCCCGGGCGGTACTCCGAGAGGAATCCCCGATGGCTTACACTTTTACTGAAAAGCGACGCATCCGTAAAGACTTTGGCAAGCGATCCAGCATCCTCGACGTGCCCTACCTGCTGGCGATCCAGTTGGATTCGTACCGCGAGTTCCTGCAAGCCGAGGCACCCCCGGGAGAGCGTCGGGAAGTGGGACTGCACGCCGCTTTCCGCTCGGTATTCCCGATCGTCAGCTATTCGGGCAATGCGCGATTGGAGTACGTGAGCTACCGGCTCGGCGAACCGGTCTTCGATGTTCGAGAATGCCAGTTGCGCGGCTTGACCTACGCCGCGCCATTGCGGGTGCGGCTGAGGCTGGCGCTGATGGACAAGGAAGCCGAAGCCGGCGCCCACAAGATCAAGGACATCAAGGAAAACGAAGTTTACATGGGTGAACTGCCGCTGATGACTGACAACGGCACCTTTGTCATCAACGGCACCGAGCGGGTGATTGTCTCGCAGTTGCACCGTTCTCCCGGCGTGTTCTTTGATCACGACAAGGGCAAGACTCACTCGTCGGGCAAGCTGCTGTTCTCGGCGCGTGTCATTCCCTATCGCGGCTCCTGGCTGGATTTTGAGTTCGATGTCAAGGACATCGTCTACGCGCGCATCGACCGGCGTCGCAAGCTGCCGGTGACCATCCTGCTGCGGGCGCTGTTCGACGAACCCAATCCCAACGACCCGCACGCACGCAGCGTCAACGAGCGGATTCTGGAGATTTTCTTCGACACCAACACGGCTCGGGTCAGCGACGAGGGATTCAGCCTGGACCTGGTGCCGGAACGTTTGCAGGGCGAGACCGCCAGCTTCGATATCCGCATCGGTGACCGGCTCCTGCTGGAAGCCGGCCAGCGCATCAAGGCTAAGCACGTCCGCGAATTGACCAAGGCCGACGTGCAAAGTCTGCCGGTTCCACCCGAATATCTGGCCGGTAAAATCCTGGCCCATGACCTGCGCGCTCCGGATACTGGCGAATTGCTCGCTTTGGCCAACGACGAACTGACCACCGACAAGCTGGAGAAAATCAAGGCCAGCGGCGTCGCCGAATTCCAGATGTTATACGTCAACGACGTCAACCGCGGCCCCTACCTCTCCAACACCCTGCGCGCCGACCCCACCCGCAGCCAGTGGGACGCCCAGGTGGAAATCTACCGGATGATGCGCCCGGGTGAGCCGCCAACCAAGGATGCCGCCCAGCGCCTGTTGCAGGATTTGTTTTTCTCGGCGGATCGCTACGACCTGTCCGACGTCGGCCGCATGAAGTTCGACAGCCGGGTGGGGCATCGTCGGACGCCACTGCCCGGAATGCCGGTCAGGGAGCACCCGCCTGGCGTGTTGTCCATGGAAGATATTCTAGCCGTGCTCAAGGTGCTGGTCGATATCCGCAACGGCAACGGCGTGGTGGACGACATCGACCATCTCGGCAACCGCCGCATCCGCTGCGTCGGTGAGATGACGGAAAACGTGTTCCGCATCGGCCTGGTGCGGGTCGAACGCGCGGTCAAGGAACGGCTGAGTCTGGCCGAGGCCGAGGGTCTGACCCCGCAGGATCTGATCAACGCCAAGCCGGTCGCCGCCGCCATCAAGGAATTTTTCGGCTCCTCGCAGCTCTCGCAGTTCATGGATCAGAACAACCCGCTGTCCGAGGTGACCCACAAGCGCCGGGTCTCGGCCTTGGGTCCGGGCGGCCTGACCCGCGAGCGCGCCGGCTTCGAGGTGCGCGATGTCCACTCCACCCATTACGGCCGGGTCTGCCCGATCGAAACCCCGGAAGGTCCAAATATCGGCCTGATTAACTCGCTGGCGGTCTACGCCCGCACCAACCGGCACGGGTTTCTGGAAACCCCGTACCGGCGGGTCGAGAACGGTCGAGTCGTCGACCAGATCGACTACCTGTCGGCCATCGAGGAGGGCCAATACATCATTGCCCAGGCCAACACCGCGCTCGACGCGGAGGGCCGGCTGACCGACGAACTGGTGTCCGTCCGCCATCAGAATGAATTCACCGTGGCGGCGGCGGACAAGGTGCAGTACATGGACGTGTCGCCCAAGCAGATCGTGTCGGTGGCGGCGGCGCTGATCCCGTTCCTGGAGCACGATGACGCCAACCGCGCGCTGATGGGTTCCAACATGCAGCGCCAGGCGGTGCCGACCCTGCGCGCCGATAAACCGCTGGTGGGCACCGGCATGGAGCGGATCGTGGCCCGCGATTCCGGAGTGTGCGTGATCGCCTGCCGTGGCGGCGTGGTGGATTCAGCGGACGCCGGCCGCATCGTCGTGCGCGTGAACGACGCGGAAACCGAGGCCGGCGAACCGGGTGTGGACATCTATAACCTGACCAAGTACACCCGTTCCAACCAAAACACCTGCATCAACCAGCGGCCACTGGTGCGGGTCGGCGAGGTGGTGGCGCGTGGTGACGTGCTGGCCGACGGACCGTCCACCGACATGGGCGAACTGGCGCTGGGCCAGAATCTGCTGGTCGCGTTCATGCCGTGGAACGGCTACAACTTCGAGGACTCGATCCTGATCTCCGAGCGGGTGGTGCAGGAAGACCGCTTCACCACCATCCACATCGAGGAACTGTCCTGCGTCGCCCGCGACACCAAGCTCGGCCCCGAGGAAATCACTGCCGACATCCCCAATGTCGGCGAAAGCGCGCTGGCGCGGCTGGACGAAGCCGGCATCGTCTTCATCGGCGCCGAGGTCAAGGCCGGCGATATCCTGGTCGGCAAGGTCACGCCCAAGGGCGAAACCCAGTTGACCCCCGAGGAAAAGCTGTTACGGGCGATCTTCGGCGAGAAAGCATCCGACGTGAAGGATACCTCGCTGCGAGTCCCCTCGGGCATGGACGGCACGGTCATCGACGTGCGGGTCTTCACCCGCGACGGAGTGGAGAAGGATTCGCGCGCCCGGCAGATCGAGGAAGCCGAGCTGAAGCGGATCCGCAAGGACTTGAACGACCAGTTGCGCATCCTCGAGGATGATCTCTACCAGCGCATGGAGCGGATGCTGGCCGACCATCCGGCCGATGGCGGCCCCGGTGGCCTGCGCGGCGGCGAGAGAGTAACTGTCGACTACCTGCGCCAGTTGCCGCGCGAGCGCTGGTTCGAAATCCGGATGCGGGACGACGACATCAACGACCAGCTTGAAAAAATCGCCCGGCAACTCGAACAGCAACGCAAGGACCTCGACAAAAAACTCGAGGAGCAGAAGCGCAAGCTGATGCAGGGCGACGACCTCGCGCCTGGCGTACTCAAAATGGTCAAGGTCTATCTGGCGGTCAAGCGGCGGATTCAGCCGGGCGACAAGATGGCGGGCCGCCACGGCAACAAGGGCGTGGTCTCCATGATCGTGCCGCAGGAGGACATGCCCTATCTGGAAGACGGCGCGCCGGTGGACATCGTGCTGAACCCTCTGGGCGTACCATCGCGGATGAATGTCGGCCAGGTACTGGAAACCCATCTAGGCTGGGCGGCCAAGGGGCTGGGTCTCAAGATTGGCCGGTTGCTGGACGCTCGAGCGCGGATTGGCGAACTGCGCACCTACCTGGATCGCGTCTACAACCAGGTCGGTCAATCGTGCGTGGATCTGGCGCAACTGGACGACGACGAAATCCGGATGCTGTGCCAAAACCTGCGGGATGGCATACCAATGGCGACCCCGGTATTCGACGGCGCGACCGAAACCGAGTTGCGGGAAATGCTGCGGTTGGCAGACCTGCCGGAAACCGGCCAGAGCACCCTGTTCGATGGCCGCACCGGCGAACCGTTCGACCGGCCGGTCACGGTCGGTTACATGTACATGCTCAAACTGAACCATCTGGTGGACGACAAGATGCACGCCCGTTCCACCGGCCCGTACAGCCTGGTGACGCAGCAACCGCTGGGTGGCAAGGCGCAGTTCGGCGGCCAGCGTTTTGGCGAGATGGAAGTCTGGGCGCTGGAAGCCTACGGCGCCTCCTATACGTTGCAGGAAATGCTGACGGTCAAATCCGACGATGTAAACGGCCGCACCAAGGTCTACAAGAACATCGTGGACGGTAACCACCGCATGGAGGCCGGCATGCCCGAATCATTCAACGTGTTGGTCAAGGAAATCCGGTCGCTGGGGATCAACATCGAACTGGAAAACGATGTGGCGCCGCCCCAGCGCGACGAGTAACGCCGAGACGCCTGCCGCCCCGAGGGGCGGGACAACGCAATTCCGTGGGTGAAAGACGATGAGAGACCTGCTGAACCCGTTCAAGCTGTTCGACGAGATCGAGGATTTCGACGCCATCCGCATCGGACTGGCCTCGCCGGAGATGATCCGGACCTGGAGCCGCGGCGAGGTAAAAAAGCCCGAGACCATCAACTACCGGACCTTCAAACCGGAGCGGGACGGGCTGTTCTGCGCCAAGATTTTCGGTCCCACCAAGGACTACGAGTGCCTGTGCGGCAAGTACAAACGGCTCAAGCACCGCGGCGTGGTGTGCGAGAAATGCGGGGTTGAGGTGACCTTGGCCAAGGTGCGGCGTGAACGGATGGGCCACATCGAACTGGCTTCGCCGGTGGCGCACATCTGGTTTTTGAAATCGCTGCCCTCGCGGATTGGTCTGTTGCTGGATATGACCCTCCGTGACATCGAGCGGGTGCTGTACTTTGAATCCTATGTGGTCATCGATATCGACCTCGCCACGTCGGCCGAAAAGGAACTGCGCCGCGGGCAACTGCTGACTGACGAAGCCTACCTGGACGCGGTCGAGCAGTATGGCGACGACTTCGACGCCCGCATGGGCGCCGAGGCGATTTACCAGTTGCTGCACGGACTGGATTTGAAGCAACTGGTGGTGCAACTGCGGCAGGAAATCCTCGAGTGCGGCTCCGAAACCAAGCTCAAGCGGCTGTCCAAGCGGCTGAAACTGGTGGAATCGTTCCTCCACTCCGGCAACAAGCCGGAATGGATGGTGCTCACCGTGTTGCCGGTGCTGCCGCCCGATTTGCGGCCGCTGGTACCGCTGGACGGTGGCCGTTTCGCCACTTCCGATCTGAACGATCTCTACCGGCGGGTGATCAACCGCAACAACCGCCTCAAACGGCTGCTGGAACTCTCCGCACCAGACATCATCGTCCGCAACGAAAAGCGCATGCTGCAGGAAGCAGTGGATTCGCTGCTGGACAACGGTCGACGCGGCCGGGCCATCACCGGCAGCAACAAGCGGCCGCTGAAGTCGCTGGCCGACATGATCAAGGGCAAGCAGGGCCGCTTCCGCCAGAACCTGCTGGGCAAGCGGGTGGATTATTCCGGACGTTCGGTGATCGTGGTCGGCCCCACCCTGCGTTTGCACCAGTGCGGCTTGCCCAAAAAGATGGCGCTGGAGTTGTTTAAGCCGTTCATTTTCAGCAAGCTGCAATACAAGGACATGGCCACCACCATTAAGGCGGCCAAGAAGATGGTCGAGCGCGAAGAGCCGGTGGTGTGGGATATCCTTGAGGAAGTCATCCGCGAGCACCCGGTGATGCTCAACCGCGCCCCCACTCTGCACCGCCTCGGCATCCAGGCCTTCGAACCGGTGCTGATCGAGGGCAAAGCGATTCAACTGCATCCGCTGGTCTGCACCGCCTTCAACGCCGACTTCGACGGCGACCAGATGGCGGTCCACGTCCCGCTGTCGATCGAGGCGCAGTTGGAAGCCCGCGCGCTGATGATGTCCACCAACAACATCCTCAGCCCGGCCAACGGCGAACCGATCATCGTCCCGTCGCAGGACGTCGTGCTCGGTCTCTACTACCTGACCCGCGAGCGCATCAACGCCCGGGGCGAAGGCATGACATTTGTCGATATTCCGGAAGTCCACCGCGCCTACGAAAGCCGGCAGGTGGAACTGCACGCCCGCATCGAAGTGCGTCTGTCGCACGAGGAAACCGATCCGACCGGCCAAGCTCGCCGGGTGCTGGGGAGGGTCAAGACCACGGTCGGGCGGGCGCTGCTATTCGAAATCCTGCCCAGGAAATTGCCCTTTGCGCTGATCAACCAGACGCTGACCAAGAAAGTGGTCTCTCGCCTCATCAATGAATGTTACCGGCGGCTGGGGTTGAAAGACACCGTGATCTTCGCCGACCAACTGATGTACGCCGGCTTCCACTACGCCACTCGTTCCGGTTCCTCGATTGGTTTCGAGGACTTCCAGATTCCGGCCAGGAAAATCGAGCTGTTGGAGAGGGCCGAACAGGAAGTCAAGGAAATCGACGACCAATATGCCAACGGTCTGGTCACCAAGGGCGAGCGCTACAACAAGGTCGTCGACATCTGGTCGCGCACTAACGACCAGGTCGCCAAGGCGATGATGGACAACCTCGGTAGCGAGTTGGTCGTCAACCGCGAGGGCGAGACCGTTCGCCAACCGACATTCAACGCGGTGTTCATGATGGCCGACTCCGGAGCGCGCGGCTCGGCGGCGCAGATCCGTCAGTTGGCGGGCATGCGCGGGCTGATGGCCAAGCCGGACGGTTCGATCATCGAAACCCCGATCAAAGCCAACTTCCGCGAAGGGCTGAGCGTGCTGGAATACTTCATCTCCACTCACGGCGCCCGTAAAGGTCTGGCCGACACCGCGCTCAAAACGGCCAACTCGGGTTATCTGACGCGGCGGCTGGTGGACGTAGCCCAAGACCTGGTCGTGACCGAACCCGATTGCGGCTCGCAGGAAGGAACCTGGATGACGCCGGTCATCGAAGAAGGCGATGTGAAGGAGCCATTGCGCGACCGGGTGCTGGGACGGACGGTGGCTCAGGATGTGTTTCAGCCGGGCGGCGACGACGTCGCCATTCCTGCCGGTACTCTGCTGGACGAGCACTACGTGGCGATGCTGGACCAATGGGGCATCGACCGCTTGGTGGTACGATCGCCCATCACCTGCCGGACCCGTTACGGCGTTTGCGCGGCCTGCTACGGCCGTGACCTGGCGCGCGGTCACCGGGTCAATATCGGCGAGTCGGTGGGCGTCATCGCCGCCCAGTCCATCGGCGAGCCGGGTACCCAGCTCACCATGCGCACCTTCCACATCGGCGGCGCGGCGCACGCCAAGCTGGTGAACAACGTGCAGGTCAAGTCCCGGGGCATCGCGCGCCTGCACAAGATGAAGGTCGTGCAGCGCCGCGATGGGCATCTGGTGGCGGTATCGCGCTCGGGCGAGATTACCCTGATAGACGATCAGAACCGCGTGCGCGAACGCTACAAGGTGCCTTATGGCGCCGATCTATCCATCCAGTACAAAGCCAACTCCCAGGGAACCGTGCGCCTGCTCGATATCAAGACGGTACGCGCTCCGGGCGGTTATCTGGAAGCGGTCTCCTCGGGCGAGCTTATTGTGGTGGACAGCCAGGGCCACGAGCGCGAACGCTACAAAGCGCCGCGCAAGGCCAGGCTATTTATCGAAGACGGCGGTGTGGTCGAGGCTCACCGGCTTATTATTGACGCCCCCCTCGAAGACGGCAGCTTGGTCGAGCACAGCATCGCCACCGACGAAAAATCCAACCAGGTGAAATTGTATCCGGAGATCGCCCGCTGGGACCCGCTGTTTCATCCGATCATCACCGAGGTGGCCGGTTTCGTCCGCTTCGCGGAGTTCGAGGAAGGCATCACCGTACAACGACATGCCGATGAGATGACCGGCCTATCCAGCCTGGTGGTGATGGATCCCAAGCAGCGTGGCGCCTTGGGCAAGGACAAGCGGCCGTTGGTGCGGCTGGTGGATGAATACGGTAACGACCTGTTCATCCCCGGCACCAGCACCCTGGCGCAATACCCGCTGCCGGCCAACGCTATCATCAATCTGGCCGACGGCGCCGAGGTGGCGGTAGGGGATATCGTGGCCCGGATTCCAGTGGAATCCTCCAAGGCCCGCGACATCACCGGTGGTCTGCCCCGAGTCGCGGATCTGTTCGAGGCGCGCAAACCCAAGGACCCGGCGATCCTGGCCGAAAAATCCGGCATCATCGAATTCGGCAAGGAAACCAAGGGCAAACAGCGGCTGGTCATCCGCGACAAAGACGGCGAGATTCTGTACGAGGAATTGATCCCGAAGTGGCGGCAAGTCGGCGTGTTCGACGGTGAATATGTGGAACAGGGCGAAATGATCGCCGATGGCGAACCCAATCCGCACGATATTTTACGGTTGCTGGGGGTGCAGGAGCTAGCCACCTATCTGGTCAAGGAAATCCAGGATGTCTACCGGGTACAGGGCGTGAAGATCAATGACAAGCATATCGAGGTGATCATTCGCCAGATGCTGCGCAAGATCGAGATCCTCCACTCGGGTGATACCTCGTTCATTCCGGGCGAACAGGTCGAGCGGACCCGGGTGCTGCAGGAAAACGACCTGGCCAACGCCGAGGGCCGCATGCCGGCGCTCTGGCAACCGCTGCTGCTGGGCATCACCAAGGCTTCGCTGGCTACCGAGTCGTTCATCTCCGCCGCCTCATTCCAGGAGACCACGCGGGTGTTAACCGAAGCGGCGGTGCGCGGCTTGCGCGATGACTTGCGCGGGTTGAAGGAGAACGTCATCGTCGGTCGACTGATTCCGGCGGGGACCGGGCTGGCCTATCATCTGCAGCGGCGGCGCGACTGGATACCCAGCCGACCGACGACCGGCGCCGGACACGTGTTCGAGAGCACGGAGCCCGAAATCAAGGTTATCGCCACTGAAGACAAGAACGACGACGGCGAGGAACCGGTCGCCCGGGAATGAGTGCGAGCCCGTAATCAGGGCTTCCTGAAAGGCGGGGACGCGCGGCGCTACCCGCCTTTTTTCATCCTCGGCCATGAGGGTAAAGGCGCCCTGTTTCTTCCTCGCCACTTCAGCCCATCCATTCCATGACCGTCCTGTTGGAAGCCCGTCACCTGATCAAGCATTTTCGCGGCGTCAAGGCCGTAAACGGCATTGACTTGGCATTGCCAGCGGGTCGCTGTTTCGGCCTGCTCGGCCCCAACGGCGCCGGCAAAACGACCACGGTGGAGTTACTGGAGGGTATTCAGGAACCCACCAGCGGCACGATCCGCTACCAGGGCGAACCGCTCGGCCCCCGCTTCCGCCAGGATATCGGCATCATGTTTCAGTCCACCGCCCTGCAGGATTACGTCACTGGCCGGGAAAATCTGTGGATGTTTGGCAGTTTCTACCGCCACACCTTGCCGTTGCCTGAATTGATCGAAGCCTGCGCGCTGGGTGAATTCCTGGACCGGGACACTCGCAAGCTGTCCGGTGGCCAGCGCCAGCGATTGCTGCTGGCCATCGCCCTGGTCAACGATCCACCCCTGCTGTTCCTGGACGAGCCGACCACCGGCCTCGACCCGCAGGCCCGCCGCAATTTCTGGGAACTGATCCACCGGATCAAGGCGCGCGGCAAAACCATCCTGCTGACCACCCACTACATGGAAGAGGCCTATCACCTGTGCGATGAGATCGCCATCATGGATCACGGCCGGATCATTGCCGAAGGCGCCCCGCGCGAATTGCTGGCTGCGCATTTCGATGACGTGGTGCTGCAATTGCCCCTGGTGGATTTTCCTGACCCCGCGCCGCCGTTGTCGCTCGCCGTGATACGGGGCCGGGATACCGTGGAAATTCTCACCTGCGATGTCAATGCAGCCATTCAAGAGCTGATGGTGTGGAACATTTCGCTGGCGCGGCTGCAAATCCGGCCGCGTACCTTGGAGGATTTGTTCCTGGAACTGACGGGACGAGAGTTGCGGGCATGAATTTCAAGCGCTTCTGGGCAGTATTCGTTTGCCGCAACCGGGAGTTTCTGCGCGACCGCTCCACGCTGACCTGGAACCTGTTGTTTCCCGTTTCCCTCATCGCCGGTTTCGCTGTCGCCTTCTCTGGGCCGGGGCTGGCTCTCTACAAGGTGGGCGTACTGGGGAAGGTCGGCGAGGGCAACAGTAACGATTTTTTCCAGACTCGTTACATCCAGTTCATCCCAGTGGCCGATCTGCCCGCTGCTTTGCCCAAGGTCGAACGCCACCAGCTGGACATGCTGGTGGACCCCACCGGACGGCGCTACTGGATCAACGAGGAATCGCCGAAGGGCTACGTACTGGAGCGGATCTTGCGCGGCGCCGGCGCGCAAACCGACTTCAACAAAAAAATCGTATCCGGCCGGGCCATCCGCTACGTGGACTGGATCGCGCCGGGCATCCTGGCGATGAACATGATGTTCAGTTGCCTGTTCGGCGTCGGCTACGTCATCGTCCGCTATCGCAAGAACGGGATGCTGAAACGGCTCAAGGCCACACCGCTGACGCCGCTGGAGTTTCTTTCCGCTCAAGTCGCATCCCGGCTCTGGCTGATTCTGGCGACCACGGCGCTGGTGTTCGCTGGCACCGACGGGTTGATTGGCTTTCCGATGCACGGCGCCTATCTCGACCTGGGCATCGTGTTTCTGGTGGGAGCCATCAGCCTGATCAGCCTGGGGCTGATCGTCGCCGCCCGCACCACCAGCGAGGAAGTTGCCGCCGGTATCTTGAACATTCTCAGCTGGCCGATGACGTTTCTGTCGGGCGTCTGGTTTTCGCTGGAAGGCGTTCATCCGGTGCTGCAACAGTGCGCGCAACTGGCGCCGCTGACTCACATCATCGACGCGGCGCGGGCCGTCATGATCGATGGCGCCAGCCTGGCGGCGATTTCCGGACACCTGCTGGCGCTGACGGCGATGAGCATCGGGTTCATGGCGGTCGGCACCTGGCTGTTTCGGTGGGAATAAACGTTTCCGGCAGCGGTCGTAATCAGTCGTCACCAACCGACTGAGAGACAACACCATGCCCTGGCTGCAACACAAGATTCAGATTCCCCGCCCAGAAGACACTCTGCCGGGTCGTTCCACACCGCTGCCCGTGCCGGCGCGACATTACGTCAACGATCACCCCCTGCAACCGCCCTTCCCCGCCGGCATGGAACGGGCGTTGTTCGGCCTGGGCTGCTTCTGGGGCGCGGAACGAAAGTTCTGGACCCAGCCTGGGATTTACAGCACCGCGGTCGGTTACGCCGGGGGTTTTACGCCCAATCCCACTTATGAGGAAGTCTGTAGCGGTCTGACTGGCCACGCCGAAGTCGTGCTGGTGGTGTTCGATCCCGCCGTTATCACCTACGAACGATTGCTTCAGGTTTTCTGGGAGTCGCACGATCCCACTCAGGGCATGCGGCAAGGCAACGATGTCGGCACTCAGTATCGCTCGGCCATCTACGTCCACGACACCGTTCAACGCACCGCCACCCTGGTCAGCCGCGAAGTCTATCAGCAGGCGTTAACCTCCACCGGGCATGGGCTGATCACCACCGAAATTGCCGATGCGCCGCCGTTCTACTACGCCGAGGACTATCACCAGCAATACCTGGCCAAGAACCCCGGCGGCTATTGCGGCCTGGGCGGCACGGGCGTGAGCTGCCCACGGGGATGACCGGCGTGACCGCAACGACGCCGACCTCTGGTACCGCCTCCAAATCCAGCGGTCTTGCCTCCGACCGGGCGATGAAGAGCGCTCCTCAATGAGAGCGCTAGGCGATCCGGCCATTCTGGTATATGCTACGTTGCAGTGCAACATAATTTACCCACGAAGGCACGGCCATGACTACCGCCATTCTCGTCGTCCCCACCGAGCTACGGGTCGGGTTGACCACCGCCGCCCTCGGCCTGGTGCATGCGCTCGACCGCGAGGGCATCCCCGTCGGCTTCTGCAAGCCGATCAGCCAGCCACACGCCACCGACACGGGTCCCGAGCGCTCGACCCGACTGGCCCGAATGGTCACTCGCCTGACCACGCCCGAACCGATCCCGGTCGCCGAGGCCGAGAACCTGCTGGGCCACGGTCGGGAAACCATCCTGCTGGAAGAGGTGATTGCCCGCTACGAGCAGGCCGCCCAACACGCTGCCACCGTCGTGGTCGAGGGTTTGGTGGACACCGAGGAACAACCCTATGGCACCCACCTCAACGCTAAAATAGCGCAAACCCTGGACGCCAAAGTCATCATTGTCGCCGCGCCCGGTCGCGACACGCCACGGCAGGTCGCCGATGCCGTGGAAGTCGTGGCCCGCGCCTACGGCGGCATCCACCATGAACGGATGCTGGGCTGCATCCTCAATTTGCTCGGCGCGCCGGTGGACCCGGCCGGTCATATCCGCTTCGATTTCAGCCGCTCCGAAAGCGGTTACGATCCCCACCACGAGAAAGAGCTCCGCGACGAATGCGCCCGGCGCTGGCCGGAGACCTTCAGGCTGCTGGGCTGCATTCCCTGGCAACGCGAACTGATCGCCCCGCGGGTGCGGGACATTATGCGCATGATCGATGCCCAGGCCCTCAATGAGGGGCAGTTGGATCGGCGCGTTACCCACGTGGCGCTGGGGGCGCGGACCCTGGCCAACAGTTGTCAGGATTTGCGGCCCGGGGCGATGGTGATCGCGCCCGGCGACCGCGATGATTTGCTGCTGGCGGTCTGCATGGCGGCGATGGGCGGCGTCCACGTCGCCGCCATCCTGCTGACTGGTGGGATCAAGCCCGATCCCCGGATCTGGAAGCTGTGTGGGCCGGCGCTCGACGCTGGCCTGCCCGTATTGACCATTTCCTACACCACCATGCAATCGGTGCTCTACCTGCCCTACATCAACCTGGAAGTTCCACTCGACGACCGCGACCGCATGAAGCGAGCCATCGAAACGGTCGCCGCGCGCATCAGCCTGGACTGGAAAGAACCTCTGCTGACCACCATCGCGGCGGAGCGCCGGCTCAGTCCACCGGCGTTCGAGCACATGCTGGCGGAGCGCGCCCACCGGGCCAACAAACGGATCATCCTGCCCGAGGGCAACGAACCGCGCACTATCGAGGCAGCGATCATCTGCCACCAGCGCGGCATCGCCCGCTGCGTCCTGATGGGCGACGCCGGGCGCATGCATCGGGTCATGGCCCGGCGCGGCATGACTATCCCAGCGGACATCGAGATCATCGACCCGACCCAGGTGGAGCCACGCTACGTGGACGCCATGGTGGAACTGCGCCAGCACAAGGGGCTGACGGCGGGGCTGGCCGAGGAACAACTGCACGATCCGGTGGTCCTGGGCACGATGATGCTACACTTGGGCGAGGTGGATGGGCTGGTGTCCGGCGCGGTGCATACTACCGCCAACACCATCCGGCCGGCCCTGCAACTGATCAAGACCGCCCCCAGCGTGCGGCTGGTGTCCTCCATCTTCTTCATGTGCCTGCCCGAACAGGTGCTGGTCTACGGCGACTGCGCCATTAATATCGACCCCAGCGCCGAGGAACTGGCCGACATCGCCATCCAGAGCGCCGATTCGGCCCAGGCTTTCGGCATCGCGCCACGGGTGGCGATGCTGAGCTACAGCACCGGCGCTTCGGGCAGCGGCAGCGATGTGGAAAAAGTCAAGGAAGCCACCCGTCTCGCCCGCGAGCGGCGACCCGATTTGCTGATCGACGGGCCCTTGCAATACGATGCGGCGACCATCAAGGAAGTCGCGCAAAGCAAGGCCCCGGACAGCCGGGTGGCAGGCCGGGCCACGGTGTTCATCTTCCCGGATTTAAATACCGGCAACACCACCTACAAGGCGGTGCAGCGCAGCGCCGAGGTGATCAGCATCGGCCCGATGCTGCAAGGCTTGAACAAGCCGGTCAACGACCTGTCGCGCGGGGCGCTGGTGGAAGACATCGTGTTCACCATCGCCCTGACCGCGATTCAGGCCGAACAGATCCAGGAGCGGGAACGCGGCGCGCGTTGATCAGACCCGCTCGAAGACTTCCACCCGCGCCGGCGGCAGGTTGCTCCAGACGATCTTGCTGGACAGCCGCCGGAATCCCGGCAACAGGCGAGTGCGGGTGCCACGCAGATCATAGGTAAACTGCACCAGTAAACCGCCCGGTTCCAGCAGAGTTTCAAACTGGTGGGCGATGGCCCGGGTGGTGGCCGGCTGCAGGGAACGCAGCGGCAGGCTGGACACGATGCTGCTCAGGCGCGGTCGCGGATGGCCCAGCAGTTGCCCCAACTGGGCGGCATCGCCCTGAATAACACGCAGATGTGCGAACCGCTGGCGCAGGTGATGGGCCAACTTCGGCGAGCGCTCCACCACCACCAGCTTCCAGGAAGGCACGCCGCGCTCGAGCAGGGCGGCAGTAACCGCGCCAGTCCCTCCTCCCAGTTCGACCACCAATCCCTCCTGCTCCAGCGGCACGCGCACCGCCATGCTGCTCGCCAGGGCGGGGGTGCTGGGACAGGCCGCGCCCATGGCCCGCGGATTCGCCCAGATTTCCCGGGTGAACAAAGCCAGCGAGGCGGCGCCGGGATTTTGCAGCAAAACCTTGACCAAATGTTTCATATCCTACCTGATCGGGAAACCACTTAACCGTAGCGACGAAATGACCACGGGCGGTCATTATAATTCATCTCGGAACCTGAAAGGCGGTGATCCGGGGAGCCAACGGCGGCGGGAGGGGAAAGAGAGCTTTGCGGAAAAAACCCGCGACAGTAGTGCGTTATCAAGATTCTTTCTGTAGGGTGGATGAGAGTAGATGAGCGTAGCGAAATCCACCATTCAGCGGATACCCAAGTAGGCGTACACGGTGGATTGCGCTGCGCTGATCCACCCTACCCATCATTTCGTGGTTGACGGAACACTAGGGATGAGAGGATCGCCGTGGCTCCGCCTCGCTCAGGGGGCGCGCAACTGCTCCTGCTCGGCTTCGAACAGCACCGAGGCAACCTGGTGCAGACCTTCCTCCTCGGCGGTTTCAGAGATTTCCTCCCACGAAGCGCCGCGATCGATGGCCGCAGCGGTCCGGCTGTCGTCTGGCAGGTCCTTGCGGATATCGCGCAGAAACCACACGGTCGCCTCGGCGGGATCCTCGACCGCGCCTGATTCTTCTCGTAATGCTTCCTGCTCAGCCTCAAACAGCACTGAAGCCAGCTTGTGCAGACCCTCTTCCTCGGCCAGTTCGGAAATTTCCTCCAGACTGGCGCCCCGGTCGATGGCGGCGGCGGTCCGGCTGTTGGAGGGCAGATCGTCCCGGAAGGCCCGAAGCATTTGGTCGATGTTCTTCATCTCCACTGGGTGAACTCCTGCTGCTGACAAGGGTTTATCGGATACAATCGGGCCGAAAGTCTATTATGCCAGCGGTCAAAAGCCAATCTCGCACCGAGGCGACAGGGGTGAATCTCAATATGTCTCGAACTCGAACCGGGCCGCACCGATATTCAGCACATCACCGGTCTCCAAGGCCAGCGCCTCGTTCGTCGCTAAACCGTGACAGCCGACCTGAACCGAACCTGGCCCCGCCAGGTTCTGAATCCAGTACATCCCCCTCCGGAACAGCAATTCGGCATGGAGCGGCGCCACGCCGTCAGCGGTAATCCGCAGGCCAGCTTGCGGGGAACTGCCCAGCGACAACCACTTGGGAACGTAATAATGGACCACTTGCCGGCTGGCGACGTCGTCGCGCTCGAACCGGGCATATAGCAGGGTGCCCGGATTGCCGATGTCGTTGAGTTCGGCGACCCGATCCTGCATCAACATCAGTTTGAGATAGCGATTTCTGAGTTCGACTCGCGCGTCCTCATTGTCGGCTTGCCGATCGCACTGGCGCAAGACCTTGACCAGATCGAGTAAATAACGACCAAACTTGTCGCGCGGTCCCTGGGGATCCCAGTCCGGTAACGGGCTGTGTTCCCGGCTATGATCCCAGACCAGGGTCAGCTTGAGTCGGTAAAGATCGCAGATATCCAGGCTATCGTTGTTTTCCAGCGGACACCACTGCCCGCGCTTCAGCCGCTGGCCGTTCTGGCCGGTGTAGGTTCGCCCCTGGTCGCTGACCGCCATCAGCGCCAACTGGTCACCCAACGCACAAATTGCGGCGTGCATGCGGGAAATTCGTGCGTATTTTGGCACGAACCCCAAGGCGCAATCGCCAAAGCCCGCGCCGGTAGCAGGATTGTAACGCCCCAGGATGATGAACGGGCGCGATATCAGTTCGATCCGGACTGGCGCCTGACTGGAATCGGCGCCCAGCAACAGGGCCCGGCTCAGCACCGTGCCGCGGCCGAGCGCCTGACGGGCGGCGGTGACAGCAGTTCGCATGCGGTGGGTGCGTTGGTCGTCGGCTACCAGTTCGAGCGGCAGGGTGAAGGCCATGCCGCCGGCGCCGGCGCCGGCGGCAATCGGCCCCGCAAGAGTAGCGGTATCGGTCCGCGGCGTCGGAGCGTCTGGCCAGAACTGGTCGAGGCCCGACTCGGTCGCGGTATCCTCGCCCGCGCCCCAATCGGCCTCGCCCCGGCGCGGTGGAACCAACCGGATTTCATCCGGGCCACGGTAGGCATGCCAGATTCCCCGATGGTCGAGGAAATCGAGTTCCAGTTGCAACCTGGCCGGCCCCGGTTTGTCCCGCCCCCACCGGTACTCCAGATATACCGGCTGGGCATCCCGACCATCCAGCATGCGCAGAGAAACCATCTGGCCGCCATTGGCGAATTCCAGATCCACGCTGTGCAACTGCATCCGAATCTCCCGGCACAACCACCAGGTCGGGTTCATCAGCAGGGCGCACAGAACGCCGCCCGATTCTGGTGCAACGTGCGGAGTGATCGCCAGGGCCACCAGCACCGGCTGTTCGGTGTCGGCCAGCCGCGTCATCCGCTGCTCGTACTGAGCCAACCACCTGGGAGGACCGCTGCGCGCCAACCCCTGAAAGCGGTGGCGAAACTCGCGAAAAGCCTCCCGGTCCCGCACTCCCTGGCGCTCCTGCTTCACGGCGATTTCGTCGAACAGTTGCAAAAATGCGCCCAGGGAGGGCGCGATGGCTGGAGGCGATTCGGGGGTCGTTTCCAGCAGCGCGGGCGCGGAACCGACATCCACAACCGCCGGTTGCGGGGTCGGCGTGGCGGGCGGGACCTTAGCCGGAACCACCGGCTGCAGGACTTCAGCGGTTGTAGCGGCGACTGGCCGTTCGGCGGCCGGCCTCTCAGCCAGGGCGAAATCGAAGCCAAGATCCAGAGCCGACCCCATCGAAGCCAAATCGAATTCGTCACCACGGTCCGCCGGACCCGGCTGCGCGATGTCCGCTGGCAGGGACACGGCAGCAGCGTAATCGCCGAGAAAACAGATCTGAGCGGCCTCATCCACCATCGCCGGTACGATCTCACGTTCTGCTTGCAGGCTGGCGAACAACAGGACCGTGTCACATAACAGGGCGATGGCGCGTGGCGCACCCTGGCAGTAGTGGGCCACCCGCTCGACGACGGCTGGTGAAAACAGATTGTGATCGGCGCAGCCAGCCACGCCAAGCTGGTGAGCGATGAACAAGCCCGTCTCCACTTCGCTCAATCGTTCAAGGCGATAACGCACCTGGAATGATTCCTGGATCGGGCGCAGTTCGGGCTGGCGCAACTGGCCCTCGATCTCCGGCAATCCCGCCAATATCACCTGCAGGCGCTGGTCGGCTGGAATCGCCAGTCCTTCCACAAACTCCCATAATCGCCGTAGAACGCCGACGTGCAAATGATGGGCATCGTCGATGAGCAGGGCGACTGCCTGAGCGCGGCTGGCATGCTCTACCAGTGTGTCCAGCAGGCGCTGGCTCTGCTGTTCAGCATCGAGATCGCCGCCCGGCAAGCCCAAATCTGCGCACAGATAATTGAGGACCTCGGGGAAATCGAGATGAGCGTTGCCGAGCAGAATAAAGCGGACATCGCCGGCTTCCGCCATGCAACGGCGCAGGGTCAGGCTCTTGCCCAGCCCCGCTTCACCCGTCAATAGCATGAATCCCCGTCGCGCCCGGATACCTTGCAGGATCGTGGCACAGGCGGTGTCAAAATCGGCGTTGCGATAAAACTCGCAGGGATCCTTCGGTTTGAAGGGCTTGCTATCAAACCCAAAGTAGTCGGTATACATTAATGCTTTCCCCTCAAACCGGTCGCCACCGGCAATTTTACGACTCCAAGGGTTTATCTCCATAGCCCCGGTGGCACATCGAGCGGCTCCCTTGGCGTCGCCCCGGTCAGTCTTCGCCCCGATCCCATGCGTCTCTGCCCGGGATTCCATGCGGGGTTGCTATACTGTCCCAATCCACGCGCTTCACCCGCGCTCTCCCCATCAACTTTAGAACAATAATCCCTTTTTCACTGCATGGCCGAGGATTCGCGCACGCCTCCCCCGCCCCCCCCTGCCTCATCGGCGCTCCCGCCAGCCGTCGTGCCGCCAGATTCAGGCGCCACGACCCCACCATTTCAACCATTAACCCGTTATCGGCGGCTGTTTCAGCGCTGGTTGAGGGTCAACGGTCAGTGGTGTGGGCTGCTGGCTGGTGGGTTGGTAGCCTATATTCGTGCTTTTCCACCGGACGAGCGGCGCAGCGGCTGGCAGTGGTTGATGCGACAGGCGGCAACACTGGCGGCGCGCGGGGTGGACCCGGCGCTGGTCCATCTGCCGTTCGCCGTCCAACTGCGCCTCCGGCTGGAGCGGCTTGGCCCCACCTATATCAAGCTCGGTCAGATCATGGCGGTGCGCGAGGACATGCTGCCGCGCGCCATCACTGACGAGTTGAAAAATCTGTTCGATCAGGTTCCCGCCGCGCCCTTCGCGACGATTCGCGCTCTGATCGAAACCGAACTGGGCCAGCCACTGGCGGCGTTGTTCGCCCAGATCGAGGAACAACCGCTCGGTTCCGCCTCGCTGGCACAGGTGCATCGCGCTACGACCAGCGCCGGCCAAGCGGTGGTGATCAAGGTGCTCAAGCCCGGTGTGCGCGAAACGGTGCTGGCCGACATGGTGTTGCTGCGCCTGCTCGGCGCTGTGTTGAACCGGCTGATTCCCCATTACCAGCCGGCCACCCTCATCGGAGAATTTCGCGTCTATACCGTCCGCGAACTGGATCTGCACACCGAGGCCGACAACGGCGAAACCTTCGCCGCTCACTTTCACGACCTGCCGGCGATCGTATTCCCGCACATGATCCGGGAACTGAGCAGCGCCAGCGTGCTGACCATGGGGTATCTGGAAGGCTTCAAGCCCGGCGAACCAGCGACCTTCGAGTTGGAAGAGTCGGCGCGGGCGCGGGTGGTCAAGCTCGGTGCGCTGGCCATTTTGCGGATGCTGTACCGGGATGGCTTCTTTCACGCCGACCTGCACGCTGGCAACCTGTTGATCCTGCCAGGTCCAGAGATTCGGGTCGGGTTCATCGATTTGGGGATGGTTGGCCGGTTCGAGGACGAAACCCGGCGACGGCTGCTGTACTATTACCATGCCTTGGTCAACGGCGATGTCGAAAAGGCCGCCTGGCATCTGAGCGGCATCGCCGATGTCAGGCTGGGCGGCAACCCCGCCGAATTTCGGCGGGCGGTGGTGGAATTATCGCGGCGCTTTCTGCTGCGGACTCGGCGCGGCGATTTCAGTATCGCCCGGCTGATTCTGGAATCGATGCGGCTGGGCAACCGCTACCAGATGTATTTCCGGGTCGATCTGGTGCTGATGGTCAAGGCACTGGTTACTTTCGAGGGTGTCGGGCGGATGGTAGACCCAGATCTGGACGTAGTCGCGCTGTCGCGGCTGTACATTGGCCGCATCTTCCGTGAGCAGTTCCAGGTGAAGCGCTTGATGCGGGAATGGTGGCGGAACGGGCCGGAACTGCTCGACTTGGCCGGTCGGCTGCCGGAACTGCTGGCCCAGTCGTCCCGCGCGCTCGACCGCCCAGACCCGGCGCCAACCGCCAGTCCGCTGGCTGGACTACGCGGGGCCATCCTCGGTGGCGCCTGCGTCCTGGGCGGGGTGCTGACCCTGCTTCAGTCAGACGCCTGGCTGTTGGGCGGCGGGTTGCTGTTGGTGGGGTTTTGGTGCTACGGGCGCGGCGCATGAGCGATCGCCCTGGAGCGCTTCCACCAGAGCCAAGGTCGGCTGCTATCCCGATCCGCGGATATTCTACCAACTCCCGATAGATTTTAACTTTTACCGAGCAGGCTGGAATGAAGTCGTAGGATGCGGTGAACGAAGAGAATCGCATCGATCACCAACGATGCCGTTGATGCGGTTCGTCCCTCACCGCATCCTACGGATCACACGTTCCAATAAAATCTATCGAGAAGCGGTATTACATCTTCCAATAAACCCTATCGCAAACTGGTATTCATTCTTCCGGCTCGTAGCCCAGATTCGGGGCCAGCCACTTTTCGGCCTCCACCACGGTCCAGTCCTTGCGCCGGGCGTAATCGGCCACCTGCTCTCGATCCAGCCGGCCCACGCCAAAATAGCGCGCTTCGGGGTGGCTGAAATACCAGCCGCTCACCGCTGCCGTCGGCGTCATGGCGAAATGCTCGGTCAGGTGAACGCCGGCGTTCCGATCCACGTCCAGCAACCGCCAGAGCAGGCCCTTTTCGGTGTGATCGGGACAGGCCGGATAACCGGGCGCGGGGCGGATGCCGCGATAGTTTTCGGTGATCAAATCGTCGTTGCTCAGCGCCTCATCCACCGCGTAGCCCCAGAACTCCCGGCGCACCCGCTCGTGGAGCCGCTCAGCGAAGGCTTCCGCCAGCCGGTCGGCCAAGGCTTTCAGCAGGATGGCGCGGTAGTCGTCGTGGGCGCGCTCGAATTTGGCCACCCATTCGTCAATGCCGATGCCGGCGGTGACGGCGAACGCGCCCAGAGTGTCGGCCACGCCGGATTCGCGCGGCGCGATCCAATCGGCCAGGCAATGATGCGGCTTGCCGGGTGGTTTCGGCCCCTGCTGGCGCAGGTGGTGCAGCGTCATGAGAACCTGATCGGTCTCGTCGGCATACAGCGCGATGTCGTCCTCCCCAACCCGGTTGGCCGGGAAGAAGCCGATCACCGCCCGCGCCGTCAGCCAGCGGTCGGTGATGATCTTGTCCAGCATCACCTGGGCGTCGGCAAACAACTGGCGAGCCTGTTCACCCTGTTCCGGATCGTCGAAAATGGCTGGATAGCGCCCGCGCAGTTCCCAGGCGTGGAAAAACGGCGTCCAGTCGATGCGTTCGACCAGTTCCGCCAGCGGGTAATCGTCGAACGCACGGATACCGAGGAAAGTCGGCCGGGGCGGAAGGTACGTGGACCAGTCGAGAACCGGTCGGTTGGCGCGGACCCGGGCCAGCGGCAGCAGCGGCTCCCGCTGGCGACGGTTGGCGTGTTGTTCGCGCTTCTGGGCGTACTCGGCCTTGACGCGGGCGGCGTAATCCGCCTTCGCTACTGCGCTGACCAGATTTTGCACCACGCCGACCGCCCGCGAGGCGTCCTTGACGTACACCACCGGGCCGGGATATTGCGGGTCGATCTTGACCGCCGTGTGCATCGCCGAGGTGGTCGCGCCGCCGATCAGCAGCGGCACGGTGAAACCCTGCCGGCTCATCTCTTTGGCAACGTTGACCATCTCATCCAGCGACGGGGTGATCAGCCCGGACAAGCCGATCATGTCAGCGCGATGTTCCCGCGCGGCGTCCAGAATCTTCTGGGTTGGGGTCATGACGCCGAGGTCCACCACCTCGAAGTTGTTGCACTGGAGCACCACGCCAACGATGTTCTTACCGATGTCGTGGACATCGCCCTTGACCGTGGCCAGCACGATCCGGCCGTTGGCGCGGCGTTCGCCGCCGGCCTGTTCCGCCTCGATGAACGGAATCAGGTAGGCCACCGATTTTTTCATCACCCGCGCCGACTTCACCACCTGCGGCAGGAACATCTTACCGGCCCCGAACAAGTCGCCGATCACGTTCATCCCGTCCATCAGTGGCCCTTCAATCACCTGCAACGGCCGGTCGAACTGCTGGCGGGCTTCCTCGGTGTCAGCCTCGATGAACTCGTCAATGCCCTTGATCAGCGCGTGTTCGAGCCGTTTCGCGACCGGCCAGGACCGCCATTCCTGCTCTTTCTCCGGAGTGGCTGAAGTCTCGCCGGCCTGGTATCGCGGGGCGATTTCCAGCAGCCGCTCGGTGGCGTCGGGGCGGCGGTTGAGAATCACGTCCTCGACCCGTTCCCGCAGTTCCAGCGGGATTTCCTCGTAAATCGCCAACTGGCCGGCGTTGACGATACCCATGGTCAGACCGGCGCGGATGGCGTGATAGAGGAACACTGAATGAATCGCCTCGCGCACCGGGTTGTTGCCCCGGAACGAGAAGGAGACGTTGGACACCCCGCCGGAAACCAGCGCGTGCGGTAGTTCGGTCTTGATGCGCCGGGCGGCCTCGATGAAATCCAGCGCGTAGCGGTTATGTTCCTCGATGCCGGTGGCGACGGCGAAGATGTTGGGATCAAAGATGATGTCCTGTGGCGGGAAACCGATCTGTTCGGTGAGAATCCGGTAGGCACGCTGGCAGATGGCGAATTTGCGCGCCTCGGTATCGGCTTGGCCCTGCTCGTCGAACGCCATGACGATGGCCGCCGCGCCATAGCGCCGAATCCGCCGCGCCTGCCGGATGAACTCGGCCTCGCCTTCCTTCATGCTGATCGAATTCACCACCGGTTTGCCCTGGATGCACTGAAGAGCCGCTTCCAGAATCTCCCACTTGGATGAATCAATCATCACCGGAACCCGGCTGATGTCCGGTTCGGCGGCGATGAGATGGAGGAACGTGACCATCGCTTCCTTCGAGTCGAGCATCCCCTCGTCCATGTTGATGTCGATGATCTGCGCGCCGTTCTCGACCTGCTGGCGGGCGATGTCTAGCGCGGTGGTGTAGTCGCCAGCCTTGATCAGCCGCTTGAACACCGCCGAACCGGTGACGTTGGTGCGTTCGCCGACGTTGATGAACAGCGAGTCCGGGCCGATGTTCAATGGCTCCAGTCCGGCCAGCCGGCAGCGCGGTTCGATGGCGGGAATCGAGCGTGGCGGTAAATCCTTGACCGCCTCGGCGATGGCGCGGATGTGGGCCGGCGTCGTGCCGCAGCAGCCGCCGACGATGTTGAGAAAGCCGCTCTCGGCAAACTCGCGGATCACCGCCGCCATTTGTTCCGGGGTCTCGTCGTATTCGCCAAACGCATTCGGCAAGCCGGCGTTGGGATGGGCGGAGACGCAGGTATCGGCGATGCGGGCCAGTTCGGCGACGTAGGGCCGCAGTTGGGTCGCGCCCAGCGCGCAATTCAAACCGAAAGCCAGCGGGCGGACGTGGGACAGCGAGTTCCAGAACGCCTCGGTGGTCTGACCGGACAGAGTGCGACCGGAGGCGTCGGTAATCGTCCCGGAAATCATCACCGGCAGGCGGACGCCGGAATCGTCGAAAAATTGCTGGATGGCGAACAGCGCGGCCTTGGCGTTCAGGGTGTCGAAGATGGTTTCCACCAGCAGAATGTCCGCGCCGCCCTCGACCAGGGCTTGCGTCGCTTCGGCGTAGGCGGTGACCAGTTGATCGAAGTGGATATTGCGGAAACCGGGGTTGTTGACATCCGGCGACAGGCTGGCGGTGCGGTTGGTGGGGCCGAGCACCCCGGCGACGAAGCGGGGTCGGTCGGGCGTACTGTATTCATCGGCCACTTTACGGGCCAACCGGGCCGCTTCCCGGTTCAGTTCCGGCACGAGGGATTCCATGCCGTAGTCGTGCATGGAAACCGAGGTGGAGTTGAAGGTGTTGGTTTCGACGATGTCCGCGCCGGCGTCCAGATAGGCGGCGTGAATCTCGCGGATGATCGCCGGCTGAGTCAGCACCAGCAGGTCGTTGTTGCCCTTGAGGTCGCTGGGCCAGTCGCGGAACCGTTCGTCCCGGTAGTCGGCTTCCCGCAACCGATAGCTCTGGATCATGGTGCCCATCGCACCGTCCAGAATCAGGATGCGGCGGGTTAGGAGGTCGGACAATTCAGCGGTGCGGTCAACGGTCATCGGTGGGTTACTCGGTAACTTCTTGGCGGAACATCATGAATTCAAATTAGCTGGAACGCATCCCGAATCCATTCTACTTGCGGCTCGCCCTCGGCGTGGAGGATCGCCACCACGTCGAACCGGCAGGGCAGGTCGAGGCGCTGGCGTTGCAGGTAGAGCGCCGCTGCGCGCAACAGGCGCTGCTGCTTGGTCCGGGTGACCGATTCGGCGGGCGTGCCATAGCGGGCATGGCGGCGGCTGCGCACTTCCACGAACACCAGATGCTCGCCATCGCGCATGATCAGGTCCAGTTCGCCGGTGCGGCAGCGAAAATTGCGCATGACCAAGGTTAATCCTCGCGCTTCCAGATAGCGAAGAGCCAAGTCCTCGGCAGCGGTTCCCTGGGCGACGCGGCTGGTCATGAACAACCTCCGGCGATGAACAAATGAATGATCGTGGGGGTTCCTCCATCAATCAATCATCGGGTGGCGATTTGCCATGCCGCCAAGTCACCGATCCGGAGAAGGTGGTTCGACCGGGGCGATTCCACAACTCAGAGAGGAGCACTATCTAGGAATGTGCCAGGCGTTCATGCAGGTGGTCAGCGCAGCCATCGTTCGGGGTAACCGTTCACTCCCCCTCCCAGCGGGAGGGGGCTGGGGGGAGCAACCGTGATTAAGGTCAAGCGGTTTTCCCATGATGTTCGTCCCAAGGTGCCTGATCCCGCAGCATGGCATTAAGGATGGTCAACAGCTTGCGCATGCATGCGACGAGGGCAACCTTGGCCGCTTTACCGGCGTTGCGCAACCGGGTACATGTCCAACGTCGCTTTCGACACATCTACGCCGACCCAACATCCTTCACGCGGTAGCATTCTCATGTTCAACTCTCCAAATACCCTACCTTGCGGAATCGGGCTTGAGGCCCAGGCAACTGTTCGCACCGTGGGCAGCTTGAGCGCCATCAGCAGCGGCCTTGCGGAATCGGGCTTGAGGCCCAGGCAACTGTTCGGGTTGTGATGAGAAGAAACCCCGTCTCGACCCAGGCTCCCCCATGATCTTGAAATCAGAGGGCTAACAGTCTGATACGGGTAAAACGATCCTACAAGGGGGCTTTTGCGGTGAGCGGGCCTTCAACGCGCCGCCGCCAGCGCCTGTTCCAGATCGGCGAGG
>JBDHRD010000023.1:0-24775 GCA_039807425.1 Candidatus Contendibacter sp.
GTCATCGAACTGGGGCCGCTCAACGCCACCATCCATAAAATCAACGAGCGGGTTGCAACCGCCGATCTCGAACGGCTAAGCCGGATTTATGAAGGCGTCCTGATCCGCCTGCTGGGCTAAACTCCAGGCTGGGATAGTGGCCCGATGCCGGCCGGGCCGTTCTATAATCAGGCCGATGATGCTACCCGGATCGCTTGCAGAACCCGAGCAAGCTGGCATCCATCGTTGCGCGAACCCTAACCCACGGGAGAACCCACCCATGCAGCAACGCGAACTTGGTAATACGGGATTGATGTTCAAGGCCATCGGCCTGGGCGCCATGCCGCTGTCCATCGGCGGCCGGCCCGACCAAACCCAGGCGTTCGCGGTCATCGAAGCGTTCGTCGCCGGCGGGGGTAATTTCATCGACACCGCCAACGTGTACTGCCTGGACGACGACGACATCGGCCACAACGAGCGACTGATTCGTCAGGCGCTGGACCGGCTCGGCGCCAGCGACCAGGTCATGATCGCCACCAAGGGCGGGCTGCGCCGGCCCGGCGGGGCCTGGGTGGTGGACGGCGATCCGAACTGGCTGCGGCAGTCGTGCGAGCGCAGCTTGCAGGCCCTGCAAACCGGTTGCATCGGCCTGTACCAGCTCCACGCGGTCGATCCCAAGGTGGATTTCCGCCGCTCGCTGGAAGCCCTGGTCAAGCTGAAGGAAGAAGGCAAGATTCGCCACCTTGGTTTGTCCAACGTCAGCCCCGCGCAACTGGAGCAGGCCCTCGATTTCACCGTGATCGCCTCGGTGCAAAACCATTGCAATCTGTTCGACAAACAGGATTTTCGCAATGGATTGATCGATTTTTGCCGGGCACGGCGGATCACCTACATTCCCTACAGTCCGGTCGGCGGGCATCACGGTCACCTCCGACTCGACCAGGAATCCCTGCTGCAACAACTTGCCGCCAAATACCAGGCGTCGCCGCACCGCATCGCCCTGGCCTGGCTGCTGCACAAGGGCCGGCATATTCTTCCGATCCCCGGGGCCAGCCGGGCCGCCAGTATCCGTGACAGCCTGCAGGCGTCGAATCTGAAACTGGCCGCCGACGATATCGCCGCCCTCGATCGGCTGGCCGATCAATGACCGGCAGGCTGGCGGGGTAGCGCGCGCCAGCGTTGACCATTGGAACTCGCCCTGGATTTATCCACCCTCCTGCTGCTGGGAAGCGCCGCCCTGCTGGCCGGCTTCATCGACGCCATCGCCGGCGGTGGCGGGATGCTGGTCATGCCGGCGCTGCTCGGCACTGGAATGCCGCCCCATCTGGTGGTCGGCACCAACAAGCTGATCGGTACTTTCGGCACCTTCAGCGCCTCGCTGACTTTCATTCGCAAGGGTTTGTTCCAGCCGGCGCTGTGGTGGGGGATGAGCTTCGGCGCCTTCGTCGGCGCGCTAATCGGAGCGGTGCTGATCTATCTGATGAGCGCCGGGGTGTTGAAGAAACTGTTGCCGCTGGCGATCCTGCTGGCGGCGATCTATCTGATCTGGCCGCGCCGCGCCCGACCGTCCGCCGCCCTCTCGGAACCGCCATTGCCACCGCATTCCATCCGGCGCGGCGTCAAGCTGGCAACCGGGGGATTGATCGGTTTCTATGATGGCTTTATCGGTCCCGGCACGGGGGCGTTCTGGATGGCGGCGGCGATGAAGCTATTCCACCTCGATCTGGTGGCTGCCGCCGGGGTGGCCCGGTTCATGAATTTCATCAGCAACCTCACTGCCCTGTTGACCTTCATGGTTCTCGGCAACATCGATTACGCCATCGGTCTAAGCATGGGGGCGCTGTTGATGCTCGGTTCCTTCGCCGGTGCCCACAGCGCGATTCGTTATGGCGCGCCGTTCATCCGCCCCGTTTTTCTCATCGTCGTGCTGCTCATGGCCGGTCGGCTATTAATCGCCGGATAGCGGCGAATCATGGGGAAGAATCTATACTTGCCAGTATCGCGCAACCGTCATTTCCTGTCGGCTTGCTTTATCCTCTATCTCCAACCCGCCGAGGAAAACTCGACCCCATGACCGGCCAGCCTTCCAAAAGCATCGGTATCCTGACCAGCGGCGGCGACGCTCAAGGCATGAACGCCGCCGTGCGCGCCGTGGTCCGTACCGCCATCCATCGCGGCGTCACTATCCACGCCATCTACGAAGGCTACCAGGGCATGGTGGACGGCGGCGACCGCATTCGCCAGTTGTCCTGGGACGATGTCGGCAGCATCCTGCACCGGGGGGGGACCGCCATCGGCACCACTCGCTGCCCCGCCTTCCGCGAACGGGACGGCCGGTTGCGCGCCGCCCGCCATTTGCTCGAACACGGCATCGACCGGCTGGTCATCATCGGTGGCGATGGCAGCCTGACCGGCGCTGACATCTTCCGTCGGGAATGGCCGGAACTGGTGGCGGAACTGCATCGGAACGGCGAGATCGACGAACCGACCGCCCAGCGCCATCCAGCGTTGATGATCGCCGGTCTGGTCGGCTCCATCGACAACGACATGGTTGGCACCGACATGACCATCGGCGCCGACTCCGCCCTGCACCGTATCATCGAGGCCATCGACGCCATCACCAGCACCGCCGCCAGCCACCAGCGCAGCTTCGTGGTGGAAGTCATGGGCCGGCGCTGCGGCTATCTGGCCTTGATGAGCGCCATCGCCGGCGGCGCCGACTACGTGCTCATCCCCGAGAATCCCCCGCCCGAGGGCTGGGAAGAACGCATGTGCGAGTTGCTGCGCAACGGCCGGGCCGCCGGCCGCCGCGACAGCATCGTCGTGGTCGCCGAGGGCGCGTGCGACCGCGTGGGCAATCCGATCAGCGCCGACACCGTGCGCCAGGTGCTGGAGGAACGACTCGGTGAGGACACGCGCGTGACGATTCTCGGCCACGTGCAGCGCGGCGGCACGCCCAGCGCCTTCGACCGCTGGATGAGCACGCTGCTCGGTTACGCCGCCGTCGAGGAAGTGCTGGCAGCCACGCCGGACAGCGAACCGCAACTGATCGGCATCCGCTACAACCGCATCCAGCGCGCCCCGCTGATGCAATGCGTCGAGCAAACCCGCGCCGTCGCCAAAAGAATCGCCGACCAGGACTATGACGGAGCCATGAAACTGCGGGGCAGCAGCTTCACCGAGATGTTCCGAATTTTCAACCGGATGGCTGAGGCACTTCCCAGCGTTGCGCCGCCGCTCCGCCCCCGTCGCCTGGCGATCATTCACGCGGGCGGACTGGCGCCAGGCATGAATCCCGCCGTGCGCGCCGCCGTGCGCCTCGGTCTGGATCGCGGCCACACGATATTGGGGGTCCATGGCAGTTTCCAGGGATTGATCGATGGCCGGATCGAGGAACTCACTTGGGGTGATGTCGAAGGCTGGACCGCGCTGGGCAGCGCCGAACTGGGCGCCAGCCGGCAGATCCCCGCAGTCGAGCAGCTCTATGCGGTGGCGCGCGGGCTGGAGAATCACCGCGTCGATGGTTTGTTGATCATCGGCGGCTGGATGGCCTACCGGGCGGCGCACACCCTGTTCAGCGAGCGCGACCGCTATCCAGCGTTCAAGATTCCCCTGATTTGCCTGCCGGCGACCATCGACAACAACGTACCCGGTTCCGAACTGGCTATCGGTGCCGATACCGCGCTCAATGTGATCGTGGAGGCGCTCGACCGGATCAAGCAATCGGCCATGGCGGCGCGGCGCTGCTTCGTGGTCGAAACCATGGGCCGCTACTGCGGTTACCTGGCGCTGATGAGCGGCCTGGCCGGCGGCGCCGAGCGCGTCTATCTGCACGAGGAAGGCGTCACGCTCGCGGACCTGCAAACTGACGTGGAACGCTTGATCGAGAGTTTTCGCGGGGGCCGGCGGCTCTATCTGACGATCCGCAACGAACGTGCCAACCCGCACTACACCACCGACTTCCTGTGCGCGCTGTTCGAGCAGGAAGGCAGCGATCTGTTCGACGTGCGCCAGGCCGTACTGGGCCATATCCAGCAGGGCGGCAACCCCTCTCCCTATGACCGCATCCTGGCGACCCGGCTGGCCGCGCACTGCCTCGACTTCCTAACCCAGGAACTGGACCGTGGCGCGACGGAAGGTGCGTTCATCGGCCTGGTCGAGGGCAAGGTGACGACGTTCCCCATCAAACTGATGCCGGACATGGTCGATTGGACCTTCCGGCGGCCTCGGGAACAGTGGTGGCTGGAACTGCGCCCGGTCTTGCGCGCCGTGGCGTGGCAACCGGTGGGCACGGAAGCCAGAACGGAGCATGGGAACGAGAGGTGAGCACTTTACTACCGCCGCCCTTCCCCGCCGGCCCGCCGCAACACCGCATCCAGCGCGCGGGTCGGTAGCAACCGCCGCAACACCGCGAATAGCCAGGTTGGTGCGGTCACTGGGTAGCGGGCGCGGGGCCGGGGACTTTCCAGCGCATGGATCACTCGTTTCAGCACGGCTTCGGGCGGCAGCGTGAACGGCGCGGCCGGTCCTTTCTTCAGTAACCGCGCTTCCATCGCCGCGTATTTTTCCCGATGCGGGCTGGCTTCAGCGTGGATATGCCCCTGATAGGCCGCATGGGCGTTGTCGCGGAAGCGGCTGAGAATTGGCCCCGGTTCAATGAGGCAGACGTGGATGCCGGTCCCGGCCAGTTCCAGCCGCAAGGTATCGGCCAGCCCTTCCAGGGCAAATTTGCTGGCGACATAGGCCCCGCGATAGGGAAACGCCACCAGTCCCAGCACCGAACTGACGTACAGAATCCGCCCCCTTCCCTGCCAGCGCATCACCGGAATGGCCTGGTTGGTCAGCTCCTGGGTTCCGAACAGATTGGTCTCGAACTGATCCCGCAGCGCCTCCCGGCTCAAATCCTCCACCGCGCCCGGCTGTCCGTAGGCGCCGTTGTTGAGTAGCGCGTCCAGCCGATCTCCGGTTCGTTCCAGCACTGCCGCCACCGCCGTCTGAATGGAAACAGAATCGCGCAAGTCGAGCGATAGACTTTCCAACCCTTCGGCTTGCAAGCGGGCTACGTCCGCCGGCTGGCGCGCCGTGGCGAACACCCGCCAGCCGCGCGCCTTCAGACCGTGGGCGACGCATTGGCCGATACCCGAGGAACAGCCCGTGATCAGAATGGTTTTACCGCTCATCGATGCTCCACCACATCACCGTGCAATAAAATTGCAATGTAAATGAAATATAAAGGCCATCCTGTGGCGGTAGGCTTGGGTTTTGGGTTCGCTTCGATCCTTGCGAGGAAACGAACACCCACTTCCGCCCCTTTAAAACCATGGAGATTGTTCATGCGCAAGCAGAAACTCGCTCTCGCCGCGGCGGCGACCCTGACCCTGGCCGGCGCGGCTTATGCTCAATCCGCCCGCGACTATATCAGCATCGTGGGTTCATCCACCGTCTATCCATTCACCACCGCCGTGGCCGAGCAGTTCGGCAAAGCCAACGCCAGCTTCAAGACGCCCAAGGTCGAATCCACCGGCACCGGCGGCGGCTTCAAACTGCTCTGCGGCGGCGTGGGCGTCCAGCATCCCGACGTAAGCAACGCCTCGCGCAAGATCAAGGCGTCCGAGATCGAAACCTGCGCCAAGAACGGCGTCAAGGACATCGTCGAGATCAATATTGGCTTCGATGGCATCGTGGTCGCCTCCTCCAAAAAGAACGAGCCAATGCCGCTGACCATCAAGGATCTCTGGCTGGCCTTGGCCAAGGAGATTCCCGATCCCGCCGGCCAGCTGGTCGCCAATCCGTTCAAGACCTGGAAGGACGTCAACCCGACGTTGCCCGCCAACAAGATCGAGGTATTGGGGCCACCGCCGACCTCCGGCACCCGCGACGCCTTCGTCGAACTGGTCATGGATCACGGCTGCAAGGAATTCCCGGCGATCAAGGACCTGGAAAAGAGCGACGAGAAGAAGGCCAAGGCGGTGTGTCAGACGGTGCGCGAGGATGGCGCCTACATCGAGGCCGGCGAGAACGACAATCTGATCGTGCAGAAGCTGGTCGCCAATCCCAACGCCCTGGGCGCGTTCGGCTACAGCTTCATGGAAGAGAACCTCGACAAGATTCAGGGCGAGACCATCAACGGCGTCGCGCCGACCTTCGAGAATATCGCCGATGGCAAGTATCCCGTCTCACGGCCCCTGTTCATCTATGTCAAGAAAGCCCACGTCGGCGTGATCCCCGGCATCAAGGAATTCATCGCCGAGTTCACCAGCGAGAAGGCGGTGGGTGATGAAGGCTATCTCAGCCGGAAAGGGCTGATCCCCCTGCCGGACGCCCAGCGCAAACAGGTCGCAGCCGACGCCAACAGTCTCAAGACCCTGGCCCCGTAACGGGATGCACTTCAGGAACGCCACCCGCGAACTGAGCGCTGGTTCAGCCGCCGGTGGCGTTTTCGTATTCTGACGGTGACATCATGCAATCCTTTCTCCTGTTCACCCTAATTCTGCTGAGTATCGGCGCCTACTATCTGGGCCGCCAACGCGCGTTCGCGGTTGCCGGCGGCCACATTCGCAACCTGCACTCCCTGCCCAGTTTTTACGGATCCTACGCGGCGCTGTGGTGTGGTCTGCCGGCGCTGATCGTGTTCGCGGTCTGGGCTGCGCTGCAACCGAGCGTCATCATCGATCTGGTCGTGGCTGGAATGCCGCCGGAACTGCGCGAACTGCCGCCGGATCGGTTGAATCTGGTAGTCAACGACCTCAAAAACCTGGTCAGCGGCAACATCGTGTCCAGCACCCCCGACCCGGCCATGCTGGAAGCCGCCAACCGCTACCGGAACCTGCAAGTCATCGGCAATGCGTCGCTCTGGGTGGTAGTCATGGCCCTCGCCATTGCCGGCGTGGCCTACGCCTGGCGGGCGATTTCCCCGGCGCTGCGCGCCCGCAACCGGGTCGAGCGGGTGGTCAACCTGTTCCTGATCATCAGTTCGACTGTCGCCATCTTCACCACCCTCGGCATCGTGCTGTCGGTCGTGTTCGAATCCCTGCTGTTTTTCCGCCAGGTTCCGATCACCGAATTCCTGTTCGGCCTGCAATGGAGCCCACAGACCGCCCTGCGCGCCGATCAAGTCGGCTCCTCCGGCGCATTCGGCGCGATCCCGCTGTTCGCCGGCACTCTGCTGATTTCCGGCATCGCCATGCTGGTCGCCGTGCCCATTGGTCTGATGTCGGCGCTATTCCTGTCCGAGTACGCCACCCCCAGATTCCGCGCCATCGCCAAGCCGGCGCTGGAAATTCTGGCCGGCATTCCGACCGTGGTCTACGGCTTTTTCGCCGCCCTGACCGTGGCCCCACTGATCCGCGAGATCGGTACGGGCCTGGGCCTGCACGTCGCTTCGGAAAGCGCGCTGGCCGCCGGGCTGGTGATGGGCATCATGATCATCCCCTTCGTCTCCTCGCTGTCGGACGACGTGATCAACGCCGTACCGCAGGCGATGCGCGACGGTTCCTACGCCCTGGGCGCGACCCGGTCGGAAACCATCAAGCGGGTGTTGCTGCCCGCCGCCCTGCCCGGCATCGTCGGCAGCATCCTGCTGGCGGTCTCCCGCGCCATCGGCGAAACCATGATCGTGGTGATGGCTGCCGGCCTGTCGGCCAATCTGACCGCCAACCCGCTGGAGGCGGTCACCACGGTCACGGTACAGATCGTCACCCTGCTGACCGGCGATCAGGAATTCGACAGCCCCAAGACCCTGGCGGCCTTTGCCCTCGGCCTGATGTTGTTCGTGGTCACGCTGATCCTCAACATCATCGCCCTGCACGTGGTGCGCAAATATCGGGAGCAGTATGAATAACCCAACCCCTTCCCCCGTGCCGGCGACCCCCAACCGGGACATCAAGATCATTGTCAACGCCGGCCTGAAACGTCGCCACGCCGCCGAGCGCCGCTTCCGCTGGTATGGACTGATCGCGATTAGCCTGGGCTTGGCCTTCGTGGTGCTGATGTTCGCCAATATCATCGGCAAGGGCTATCCGGCGTTCTGGCAGACCGCTATCCAGGTCCCCATCCAGTTCGACGCCGCCGTGCTTGACCCGGACGGCAAGCGCGACCCGCAAGCGCTGGCCAATGCCGATTACGCCGCCCTGGTCCGCGCCGGAATGCGCCAATTGTTTCCCACCGTGCAGGGCCGGCTGGAATCGCGGGCCTTGTACGGCCTGATCAGTTCCGACGCGGCCTACGAACTACAACGCCGGGTATTGCAAACCCCCGCGCTGATTGGCGCCGAACAGGAAATCTGGTTGCTGGCCAGCGCCACGGTGGATACGCTGATCAAGGGCAACATTGACCGCACGCTTGACCAATCGGAACGGCCGATCAAGGACAATCAGATCGAATGGGTGGACCAGTTGCAAGCCGCCGGCAAGATCGAGAAGCAATTCAACACCGTTCTGTTCACCAGCGGCGATTCCCGCGAACCGGAACAGGCCGGCATTCGCGGCGCGTTGATGGGCTCGTTCTACACCCTGCTGGTCACCTTCCTGCTATCGTTCCCGATTGGCGTGGCGACGGCGGTGTATCTGGAGGAGTTCGCCCCCAAAAATCGCTGGACCGATCTGATCGAGGTCAACATCAACAACCTGGCGGCGGTGCCGTCCATCGTGTTCGGCCTGCTGGGGCTGGCGGTGTTCATCAACTTCTTCGGCCTGCCCCGCTCCGCGCCGCTGGTCGGTGGACTGGTGCTAAGCCTGATGACGCTGCCGGTCATCATCATCGCCGGACGCGCCGCCCTGACCTCGGTGCCGCCTTCCATCCGCGAGGCGGCGCTCGGCATGGGCGCGTCCAGGCTGCAAATGGTTGGGCATCACGTCCTGCCCTTGGCCATGCCCGGCATGTTGACCGGCTCCATCATCGGCATGGCTCGCGCTCTGGGCGAATCGGCGCCGCTACTGATGATCGGCATGGTCGCCTTCATCGTGGACGTACCCAAGAGCCTCCTGGACCCCGCCACGGTGCTGCCGGTGCAGATCTACCTCTGGTCCGACCTGCCGGAACGGGCGTTCGTGGAACGGACCTCGGCCGCGATCATGGTGCTGTTGGCGTTCATGATCCTGATGAACGGCCTGGCGATCCTGCTGCGTAAACGCTTCGAGCGGCGCTGGTAAGATTCCGGCCGCCCCGCCCACTCTCAAAAATTAAGGATTACCGCCCTCATGAGCACGACCGCCATCGAAACCCAGGTCGCCCTGGACCAGGCGCTTGACCCCAGCACTGCACCCCGCCAGCAGTCGAGCGTCGAACTGGCCGACTACGACAACCGGAAAACCGTCGGCAAGATCACGGTGGACAACCCAAAAATGGCCTGTCGCGGCGTCAACGTGTATTACGGCGAAAAACATGCCATTAAAAACGTGGGCCTCGACATCGGCGCCAACGAAGTCATTGCCTTCATCGGCCCATCCGGCTGCGGCAAGTCCACCTTCCTGCGCTGCCTGAACCGGATGAACGACACCATTCCCATTTGCCGCGTCACTGGAGAGATCAAGCTCGACGCCGAGGACATTTACGACAAGGACATCGACGTAGTGCAATTGCGCGCCCGGGTCGGCATGGTGTTCCAGAAACCTAACCCCTTCCCCAAGTCCATCTACGAAAACGTCGCCTACGGGCCGCGCATCCACGGCATGGTCAACACCAAGGCCGAACTCGACGACCTGGTGCGCGACAGCCTGGAACGGGCCGGTCTGATCAAGGAAGTGGAGAAGCGGATGCACGAACCGGGCACCAGCCTGTCCGGCGGCCAGCAGCAGCGGCTGTGCATCGCCCGCGCCATCGCCGTGAATCCCGAAGTCATCCTGATGGACGAACCCTGCTCGGCGCTCGACCCCATCGCCACCGCCAAGATCGAGGAACTGATCGACGAACTGCGGGAGAATTACACGATCATCATCGTGACCCACTCGATGCAGCAGGCGGCCCGCGTGTCCCAACGCACCGCCTATTTCCATTTGGGCGATTTAATCGAGGTCGGCGACACCGACCAGATTTTCACCAACCCCCGGCACAAGCTGACCGAGGATTACATCACCGGTCGCTTCGGCTGACCTTCCCTTTCCTATTACGACCGGAGCAACGCCAATGGCTATCAGTCAAGGCGCCCATACCGTCAAACAGTTCGACGTGCAACTCGCCAATCTCCGTAACCTGGTGCTGGAAATGGGCGGACTGGTCGAAGAGCAGATCAAGCACGCCATCCAGGCGCTGGACGACGAAGATGTCACCGCAGCCCGCGAGGTGATCGCCCGCGACCAAGTAGTCAACGGCCTGCAGGTCAAGGCCGATGAGGACTGCGTGAGCCTCGTCGCCCTGCGCCAGCCACTCGGCAGCGACCTGCGGCTGATCATGTCGCTGTCCAAGATCGTCACCGACCTGGAGCGGATCGGCGACGAAGCCGAGAAAATCGCCCGGATGACCGTCAAGACCTACGATGGCATCAGCAGTCCGCCCAGCGCCAAGCTGCTGCGCGATGTCGTGCCGATGGCGAAGCTGGCGCAAAACATGCTCCACGACTGCCTCGACGCCCTGGCCCGGCTGGACGTGGAAAAGGCGGTGGAAGTCGCCCAAGGCGACGATGAACTGGACCAGGAATTCCAGTCGGCGCTGCGGCGGCTGATCACCTACATGATGGAAGACCCGCGCACCATCGGCCACGCCATCAACGTGATCTTCATCGTCAAGGCGCTGGAGCGGATCGGCGATCACTCCAACAACATCGCCGAGTACATCATCTATCTGGTCAAGGGCAAGGACGTGCGCCACGTCAGCATGGACGTACTGGTACAAGACGCGCTCAAGGAAGAGTGACGCCGTCGCCGCGAGCGATTCGATCCTTGTCAGCGGCGCGGGCGATTCCGCCATCGTCCGCGCCGCTTTTATCTCCCACGATCCTTGAAGCATTCGCCCAATGTTTCCCGAGGCTTTTGACTGATGAAAAAACTGACCACGCCCTATTACCTGATTGATGAAAATATCCTCCTGAAGAATCTCAAGATCATTCAACAGGTGCGTGAGACTTCCGGCGCCAAATCCGTGCTGGCATTAAAATGTTTTTCAACCTGGGGCGTATTCGATCTGATTCAGCAATATCTGGATGGAACCACCAGCAGTTCCCTGTTTGAAGCCCGACTGGGCTATGAAAAATTCGGTAAGGAAGTTCATGCCTACAGCGTCGGTTTTTCCCCAAGCGACATCAAGGCGGTCAGCAAATTCGCCAGCAAGGTGATCTTCAATTCGATCTCGCAACTAACCATGTATCAGGACGCGGTGCGGGGAATCAAACTGGGGCTGCGGGCCAATCCGGGAATCAGCTATTCGCATTATGACCTGGCAAATCCAGCCAGAAAATACTCACGGCTTGGCGTCACCAATAAAAATCAATTAAAAAAAATCTCCTCTGTCCTCAGTGGACTCATGTTTCATTTCAACTGTGAAAATGGCGATGTTGAAAATATTTGCAGGGCTATAGACTGGATTGGAAAAAGTTATGGATCCCTGCTGCAAAAAATGGAATGGGTCAGCCTCGGCGGCGGCATCAGCTTTACCCAGGACGGATATCCGCTCGACCAGTTTTGCGAAAAACTGAAAAGCTTCAGCGGAAAATTTGGCGTTCAGGTCTATCTGGAGCCCGGCGAAGCGGCGATCACCGGTTGCGCCGAACTGGTGACCACGGTGGTGGACGTCATCCGGAACGAGCGGGACATCGCCATCGTGGATGCATCGGTTGAAGCGCACATGCTGGATCATCTGATCTATCGCACCACTGCCAAAATCACCTCTCCTGAACCCGGACCTCACCGGATGATCGTGGCGGGCCGCACCTGTCTGGCCGGCGATGTGTTCGGCGAGTACGACCTGCAAACCCCGCTCAAGATCGGCGACGAGGTTCGCATCGCCGACGCCGCCGGCTACACGATGGTCAAGAAAAACTGGTTCAACGGGGTCGCCATGCCCGCCATCGTCGCGCGCCGGCTGGATGGAACCATGGAAATCCTCCGAAAATTCAGGTACAAGGATTTCAAACGCAGTCTTTCATAAGCCAGGAGTCATCATGAAGCAAAACGTGTTGATCATAGGCGCTGGCGGAGTCGCCCATGTGGCGGCGCACAAAGCCGCGATGAACAACGATGTGCTGGGCGATGTCTGCGTCGCCTCGCGGACAGTGTCGAAATGCGACGCGATCATCGAAAGCGTCCGTCGCAAAGGTCATCTCAAGAATCCGGAGAAGAAGCTGTATTCGCGGCAACTCGATGCGCTCGACATCCCGGCGACCGTAAAGCTCATCCACGAAACCCAATCCGGGATCGTGATTAATCTCGGCAATGCCTTTATCAACATGTCGGTCCTGGAAGCCTGCCTGGAAGCGGCAGCGGTGTATATCGACACCGCGATCCACGAGGAACCGGATAAGGTTTGTGAACAACCGCCCTGGTACGCGAATTACGAGTGGAAGCGCAAGGACCGCTGCACGGAGAGAGGATTAACAGCCATTCTGGGCGCGGGTTTCGATCCGGGCGTGGTCAATGCCTATTGCGCTCTGGCGGTGAAACGTTATTTCGACCAGATCGACACGATTGACATCATGGATGTCAACGCTGGCGGTCACGGTAAATATTTCGCTACGAATTTCGATCCGGAGATCAATTTCCGCGAGTTCATCAAGGTCTGGACCTGGATCGACCGCCAGTGGAAAGAGTATCCGACGCATTCGGTGAAGCGCGTTTACGATTTTCCAGTCGTCGGTCCCCGGCCCATTTACCTGAACGGCCATGACGAATTGCACTCGCTGTCGAAGAACATCGACGCCAACAGCATTCGGTTCTGGATGGGATTTGGCGACCACTACATCAACGTCTTCACCGTGCTGCGCACACTGGGTTTCCTGTCGCATCTGCCGGTGACCCTGACCACGGGCCAGGAAGTGGTGCCGCTCAAGGTCGTCAAGGCGCTTCTGCCTGACCCGCAAACGCTGGCGCCGGGCTATACCGGCAAGACCTGCATCGGCAACTTCATCAAGGGCTGGAAGGACGGCAAAAAACGGGAAGTCCTGATCTATCAGGTCTCGGACCACAAAAAGTGTTACGAGGAAGTCGAGTCGCAGGGCATCAGCTACACCGCCGGCGTGCCACCCGTCGCGGCAGCCATGCTGGTGGCGCAGGGCGTCTGGGACCCGAAGACCATGGTGAACGTCGAGGAACTCGATCCCGAATCGTTCATCGCCATTCTGGACCGGATCGGCCTGCCAACCGATGTCAAGGAGATCGAACCCGGCGGCAAGGAATCGTTCGATGGCACGGTTCGGGACCTGGCAACGGAACTGGCCGAATCGACCGCGACAGTCACGGTTTCGGCGGCTAATCCGATGATCGCCCTGGTCCCTGGCCTCACGGCCACGGCCAGGTAATCAGATCGGGCCAACCCAAAATAAGCTATCCAGAAAAGGCTGTCCACGTCCTGCAAGGCGGAACAGCCTTTTTTGATTCGACCACCATCCAATATCCCGTCCTCTGATAGCGGAGAAAAAAATGCATCGCGATTACTATTCCTCGGCTGAATGGGAAAAAATTTTAACCTTCTCCAAAACGATGGAAACGCCATTTTTGGTCGTACTATTGGACAGGATCGGAAAAAAATTCAATCAATTCCGCACTTATTTTCCTGGTGCAAAAATCTATTATGCGGTCAAGGCCAACCCTGGGCTGGAAGTGCTGACTTTGCTGCGCGATCTCGGTTCCTATTTTGATATCGCTTCGACTTATGAACTCGACAGCATACTCAATCTCGGTGTATCGCCCGACCGGGTCAGCTTCGGCAATACCATCAAAAAAGCCAGACACATCCGCGAGGCCTACGATAAGGGAGTCCGGCTGTTCGCCACTGATTGCGAGGCGGATATCCGCCACCTTGCCAAGGAAGCTCCAGGTTCACGGGTATTCTTTCGTCTGTTGATGGATGCCGTCACTTCCGACTCGGATTGGCCCTTGTCACGAAAATTTGGCTGCCAACCCCGCATGTTAATCGACTTGGTGTCGTTGGCCGCCGAACTGGGACTGGAACCCTATGGCATTTCGTTTCACGTCGGTTCGCAACAGCGGGAAATTTCTGCTTGGGATGCGGCTATCGCCAAGGTATATGACCTGTTCGATTGGATGGCGGAAGAAAACATCCATCTGAAGGCGATCAACATGGGGGGCGGATTTCCGGCCGATTATATGATCAAATCCAATCCGCTTTCTGTTTACGCGGAAGAAATCAATCGTTACATGGAATCCTATTTTGGCGACTCCATCCTGGAAATCTATCTGGAGCCAGGACGTGGCCTCGTGGGCGAGGCGGGTGTACTGGTCAGCGAAGTGGTCTCTATCGCCAAAAAATCTAAAACAGATTTAAAACGCTGGATCTATACCGATGTTGGCGTTTTCAACGGTCTGATGGAAACCATAGACGAATCCATCAAATATCCGATTTATACTGAGAAAAAAGGTGAAATCGGTGATGTAATTCTGGCTGGACCAACTTGCGACAGCTTGGACATCATTTACGAACACTTCCCTTATCAACTCCCCCTGTCACTGGAAATCGGCGATCGACTGTACTGGCTCTCCACCGGCGCGTATACCGCCTCCTATAGCTCCATCGAATTCAACGGCTTTCCACCCTTGCCGACCTATTATTTGTAACGCTAGCCGCCTTGATCATGCATCCGCGGCCGGAGCGCATGTTTTTGGCGGGTGTCATCGAGCACTTCCAGATCAATCCGGTCATCGTCGCGGATGCGCTCATCGTCATTCTCCCAGCCCATGAAATCGCGCAGCGCTCGTAGCAACTCCTCGTCGCAAACACCGCTGGCGATGCCCTTGTAGAAGCCGCGCGCATGGAGGATTTGCTGCAATTCGTTGGCGATGGCAGTATCCATCCTGACCAACTGATCGGGATCGCTGCGAAAATAGGTCAGGCGGTGAATCCTGGATTTATTCATTTTTTGTAAGCTAAATTGACAGATTATGCAGAACCCGCTACCGTCAGAGCCATGATCCCTCGCAAACTCGCCACCAAACTGCGAGAACTGGCGGGCTACTATCCAGTGGTCGTCGTCACCGGCCCGCGTCAATCCGGCAAGACCACTCTCTGTCAGGCCACTTTTCCAGACCGGCCCTACCTGTCGCTGGAAGCGCTGGACACCCGTGAATTCGCGCACAGCGACCCACGGGGATTCCTGGCGCAGTACGCCGATGGCGTGATTCTCGATGAAATCCAGCAAGCCCCGGAACTGCTGAACTACTTGCAGGGCGAAGTGGACGCCCGCCCCGATCCCGGCCGTTTCATCCTGACCGGTTCGCAACACTTCGGTCTGTCGCAATCCATCGCGCAATCGCTGGCGGGGCGTTGCGGCGTTCTCGTGCTGTTGCCGCCCAGCCTGGAGGAACTGCGCGCTTTTCCCAATGCACCGACCGACTTGTATACCGTACTCTGGCAGGGCGCTTACCCCCGCATTTATGACCGCAATATCCCGGCCCACCAATGGCTGGCCGACTACACCGCGACCTATCTCCAGCGCGACGTCCGCCAGGTCGTCAATGTCGGTGACCTCCATGCCTTTTCGGGGTTTCTCAAACTGTGTGCTGGCCGCACCGCGCAGGAAGTCAATCTGTCGGCCCTTGGCAGTGACGCCGGGGTGTCGCACAACACGGCGCGAGCCTGGCTATCGGTCTTGGAAACCAGCTATATCGTTCATCGTCTGCCAGCCTGGCATCTCAACATCAGCAAGCAGGTGGTCAAGGCGCCCAAACTGCATTTCCTGGATAGCGGGCTGGCGTGCTATCTGCTGGGGATTCGTGAGCCCGAGCAGTTGGGTCTCCATCCGCTGCGCGGCGCAATTTTCGAAAGCTGGGTGATCGCCGAAATCTACAAGGGCCGGGTCCATCGCGGCGTCCCTCCGGCGCTGTTTCACTACCGGGAAAACCGTGGGCTGGAAATTGATCTGCTCATCGAGCAGGGCCAAAGAGTTGACGCCATCGAGATTAAATCCGGAGCGACTGCCGCCCCGGATTTTTTCAGGAATCTGCACTGTTTCCCGGAACGATTGCGGGTGGCGAGCGAACCACGCCCTGTGGTGAACTACGTGGTCTATGGCGGTAGCGAGTCCCAGCAACGCTCCTACGCCCAGCTTCTGGCGTGGAATGCGGTGGAACGGATTTTGGCCGGAGAGACGGGGTAAGTCCTACTGTAAGGACAGAGCCAGGAATGTCGTGGCCGACAGTTATCTGGGATGGCACTACCGCTCTCGCAACCAGATCGCGTGTTTTTGGCGGATGTCATCGAGCACTTCCAGATCAATCCGGTCATCATCACGGATGCGCTCGTCGTAATTCTCCCAGCCCATGAAATCGCGCAGCGCTCGTAGCAACTCCTCGTCGCAAACACCGCTGGCGACGCCCTTGTAGAAGCCGCGCGCATGGAGGATTTGCTGCAATTCGTTGGCGATGGCGGTATCCATCCTGACCAACTGATCGGGATCGCTGCGAAAATAGGTCAGGCGGTGAATGGCGTACAACCGTTCCAGTTCAGTAATCGGCATCGGATGGTCATAAACCGAGATGTCCACGTAACGGTCGTCGAAGCCGCCGTAACCGCCGCCGGCCCGCACGACTTTGAGCGCCGCCGACTGCTGGCCGCGCCGGTCGCCGCCGGTGGCCTGCCCGGCCTGCAAGGCGGCCATCAGCCGCACTGCCAGCGGTCCCCGCGTACTCTCGAACATTCGCACCATCCCCTCCACTACGCCCGGCCCAACCAGTGTATTGCCCTGCGCCGCGCAACAGACTCCCTGCAAACTGCCCGCCCAGTCGAAGCAGTTCGCGCCGGTGAAACTGGCAACGCGGCCTTGCGCGTCGATAAGGCCGACCTGACGGTAGTCGCGCTGTGCGTCGGCGCCGGTCAGGATCGCCACGGTCTGCTCGGGCGAGGCGCCGTTTTCCAGCAGCGCCAGTCCGCGCGGGCCATAGCTGGTGTTGCAATAGCACTGGGTCGCCACCGCCCCGATCCCCGCCTTGGCGAACGGGATGGAAACGCCGACATTGGGAAATTTGGACTGCACGGCCACGCCCAGATCGCCGTTGATGGGATCGAAAGCGACGATAGAAAAGGTCATGGAGGTTTCTCCGTAAAAGTTCGGACGATGATTTGATCGGTTCGAGTTCAGCATAATCTCGCGTCTTTGGCCTTTAACCTTCCTTTCCGCACACCGGGCACTGCCGCCAGCGCCGAAGCTTCATGGTCCGCCATTCCATGCGCTTTGCGTCCAGCAGCAGCAGCCGTCCGTCCAGCGACTCGCCAAGACGCGCCAAGATCTTGATCGCTTCCACCGCCTGCAAGCTGCCGATCACGCCCACCACGGGGGCGAGCACGCCGGTCTGGGCGCAGGTTTCGGCGTTCGCTACCGGGTCGCGGTACAGGCAACGGTAACAGGCGCCCTCCCCGCCTGGTCGCCAGACGAGCACCTGCCCTTCCAGCCGGATCGCCGCGCCGGACACCAGCGGCACGCCGGCTCGCACGCAGGCGGCGTTGATCGCCAGCCGGGTCGGCAGGTTGTCGCAGGCGTCCACCACGACATCGGCCCGCTCGACCTGTTGCAACAACTCCACTTCGTCCAGCACCTTCGGAACGGTGGTGATCTCGACCAGCGGATTGAGCGCCCGCAGCGTGTCGCGGGCCGATTCGACCTTGGGCCGGCCAATGTCCGCCGTGCGGTGGACGATCTGCCGTTGCAGGTTGGACAGGTCCACCCGGTCGAAATCGACCAGCGTCAGCCTGCCCGCTCCCGCCGCCGCCAGATACATCGCCACCGCCGAGCCCAGCCCGCCCAGCCCGACGATCAGCGCGTGGGACTGGCGCAGCCGTTCCTGGCCCTCGATGTCGAAATCCGGCAGCAGAATTTGTCGGCTGTAGCGCAGCAACTCATCGTCGGTCATGGCGGTTTCGCGGAGTAAGGCAGAGGGTGAATAGAGATTGGCAAGATTGTAGTGGACAGGAATCGCTCGTGGCATCGTTGCTGTGGCCGGTAAGCTGATAAACTCCGCCGCCATGCTGAATCTACGCCAACTCTCCCTGCAACGCGGCGGCAAGCCGCTGTTCGAAAACACCTCGCTGACCCTCCACCCCGGCTGGAAAGTCGGGGTGACCGGCCCCAACGGCAGCGGCAAATCCACGCTGTTCGCGCTGCTGCGCGACGAACTGCATCCAGACGCCGGCGATCTCGACCTGCCACCGCGCTGGGTCATCGCCCACGTCGCCCAGGAAACCCCGGCCTTGCTGACGCCCGCGCTGGACTTCGTGCTGGACGGCGACGCCGAACTGCGTCAGGTCGAGCGCGATCTGCACGCCGCCGAGGCCGCTCACGATGGTCCGCGCCAGGCGGAACTGCACGCCCATTTCGACGCCATCGGCGGCTACAGCGCCCGCGCCCGCGCCGGCAAGTTGATGGCTGGCCTGGGTTTCGCCGCCGACCAGTTGGAACGGCCGGTCGCGGAATTTTCCGGCGGCTGGCGGGTGCGGCTGAATCTAGCGCGGGCGCTGATGTGCCGTTCCGACCTGCTGTTGCTCGACGAACCGACCAACCACCTCGACCTCGACGCCGTGCTGTGGCTGGAGCAGTGGCTGCGCGCCTATCCGGGCACGCTGTTGCTCATCTCCCACGACCGCGACGTACTGGACAACGTCGCCGACCATATCGCCCACATCGACCAGCGACGGATCACGCTGTACCCCGGCAACTACGCCGCCTTCGAGGAGCAGCGCGCCGCCCGGCTGGCTCTGCAACAAGTCGCCTACGAAAAGCAGCAACGGGAAATCGCCCATCTGGAAAGTTTCATCGCCCGCTTCCGCGCGAAGGCCACCAAGGCCCGCCAGGCCCAAAGCCGGATTAAGGCGCTGGAGCGAATGGAGCGCATCGCCGCCGCCCACGTCGATTCGCCGTTCGAGTTCCGTTTCGCCGAACCGGAGCGGTTGCCCAATCCGCTGCTGGCGGTCGAACGAGTCGCCGCCGGTTACGGCGAACGGCGGGTGCTGGACCCGGTGAATCTGATTATCGGCCCCGGCGCCCGGCTGGGTCTGCTGGGTCCAAACGGCGCCGGAAAGTCCACGCTGATCAAGCTGCTGGCCGGCGCGTTGCCGCCGCTGACTGGCCGAATCGAAACCGGACAAGGGCTGGCCATCGGCTATTTCGCCCAGCATCAGCTGGAACAGCTGCGGCCTGACTGGAGCGCGCTGCGGCATCTGCAACGGCTGGACGAGCGGGCCAGCGATCAGTCGCTACGGGACTTTATCGGCGGCTTCGGCTTTGCCGGCGACCGGGCGCTGGACCCGGTCGAACCGTTCTCCGGTGGCGAAAAGGCCCGGCTGGCGTTGGCGCTGCTGGTCTGGCAACGCCCCAACCTGCTGCTGCTGGACGAACCGACCAACCACCTCGACCTGGACATGCGCCATGCGCTGACACTCGCCTTGCAGGACTATCAGGGCGCGTTGATCGTGGTCTCCCACGACCGCCATCTGCTGCGCACGGTCACCGATGAATTTCTGCTGGTCGCGGACGGACGGGCGCAGCCGTTCGACGGCGATCTGGACGACTACCGCGACTGGCTGAACCAACGTCAGCGCGCTGCCAGCCGGGACGCCGCGCCGCGCGCCGCCGGCAACGGCAACAGCGCCGTCGAACGCCGCGAACAGAAACGGCAGGACGCCGAGCGCCGCCAGCAACTCGCGGTCCAGCGCAAGCCGCTGGAGCGGCGACTCAGGAAGCTGGAACAGCGGATGGAAGCGCTGCACGCCGACCAGAAAACGCTGGACGCTGCTCTCGCCGATCTCGCGAGTTACGACGAAGCCAACAAGAACCGGCTCAAGGAATGGCTGGTGCGCAAGGGTGAAGTGGACCGGGAACTGGCCACGCTGGAAACGGAGTGGGTGGAAGCCCAGGAGACGCTGGAGGCGCTCGGGCGGGAAACCTGATTCGCGCCCGCGAAAACCGCCTACAACCCACTCTTCAAACTGGCTTCGATAAACGTATCCAAATCGCCGTCCAGCACCGCCTGGGTGTTGGCGATCTCGACACCGGTGCGCAAGTCCTTGATGCGCGACTGATCCAGCACGTAGGAGCGAATCTGGCTGCCCCAGCCGATGTCGGCCTTGCTGTCCTCCAGCGCTTGGGCCTTGGCGTTGCGCTTTTGCAACTCCAGTTCGTAGAGCTTGGACTTGAGCTGCTTCATGGCGGTGGAGCGGTTCTTGTGCTGGGAACGGTCGTTCTGGCATTGCACCACGACCCCGGTCGGCAGGTGCGTGATCCGAATCGCCGACTCGGTGCGGTTGACGTGCTGGCCGCCCGCCCCGGAAGCGCGGTACACGTCCACCCGCAAATCCGCCGGATTGATGTCCACCTCGATGCTATCGTCCACTTCCGGCGCCACGAATACCGCCGCGAACGAGGTATGACGGCGGTTGCCGGAATCGAACGGTGATTTGCGCACCAGGCGATGCACGCCGGTCTCGGTCCGCAGCCAGCCAAACGTATAGTCACCCTCGAAGCGCACGCTGGCGCTCTTGATGCCGGCCACTTCCCCCGGCGACGCTTCCAGCAGTTCGGTCTTGAACCCGCGCCGCTCGCCCCAGCGCAGGTACATCCGCAGCAGCATCTCCGCCCAGTCCTGGGCCTCAGTACCGCCGGAACCGGCCTGGATATCGAGAAAGGCGTTACCAGAATCGAGCTCGCCGGAAAACATCCGCTGAAACTCCAGATCGGCGACCACGCGAGCATGGCTTTCCAAATCCCGCGCCACTTCGACGACCGCCGCCTCGTCGCCTTCCTCGCCGGCCAGGATCAGCAATTCGGCGACCTCGTTCAGGCCTCGATCAAGACTTTCCAGCCGGTTGACCACCGCCTCCAGTTGCGCGCGCTCCTTGCCCAGCGCCTGCGCTCGTTCGGGGTTGTTCCAGATATCCGGTTCCTGCAATTCGCGGGTGACCTCGTCGAGCCGTTCGCGCTTGGTCTCGAAGTCAAAGATACCCCCTCAGAGACGCGCAGCGCCCCCGCAGGTCGTTGATCTGATTGAAATAGGGATTGAGTTCCTGCATGGCGTGACTCCAGGCCAAATCAAAGGGGGTCAAATTGTAAAGGCGGCGACCATTCAAGTCACCCGGACTTTGACTATGCTTGCCGAAAGAGAGCGCGGTCCACTCGCGGGAATTTATCGACAACCTCGGGAGAAATTCGTCATGCCGAACTGGTGCCGGAAGCCGAACTGAACGCCCTGTTCCCGGACTGCCAACCCGGCGGCCGGAAGCCGAACTGAACGCCCTGTTCCCGGACTGCCAACCCGGCGCCATCCCGGCCCTGGGCGAGCCTTACGGGCTGGATACGGTGTGGGACAGCGCCTTGGCCGTGGAAGACGAAATCTACTTCAAAGCGGGCGACCATGGCATCGCGGTGCGGGTCAGCGGCAAACAGTTCCGGCAAGCACTCGTCAACACCCGCCAGATTCACTGCAACTGAAGCGGGATCATGCCTCCGTCAGGGCCTCGATCGCCGGCTGGCTATCGTAGCCCAGCGCCTCGGCCACCGCCGGATGAGTGATCCGCCCGCGATGGACATTCAGCCCGGTGCGCAGGTATGGATCGTCCCGCAGGGCGGCGACCACGCCCCGGTCGGCCAATTGCAGCACATAGGGCAAAGTGGCGTTGGTCAGGGCGAAGGTCGAGGTCCGCGCCACCGCGCCGGGCATGTTGGCCACGCAATAATGCACTACACCGTCCACGATATAGGTGGGATCGGCGTGAGTGGTCGGCCACGAAGTCTCGAAACAGCCACCCTGATCAATTGAGACATCCACCAGCGCCGCACCCGGTTGCATCGTCGCCAGCAACGCCCGGGGGATGAGCTTGGGCGTGGCCGCGCCCGGGATCAGCACCGCGCCAACGACGAGATCGGCGGCCAATACTTCTTCCTCAATCGCTTCCAGCGTGGCAAAGCGGGTGAGCAACCGGCCCTGAAACAGATCGTCCAGTTCCCGCAGCCGGGCCAGCGCGCGGTCGAGCACGGTTACCCGCGCACCCAACCCGACCCCCATCCGCGCTGCGCTGGTTCCCACCACACCGCCGCCCAGAATCGTCACCCGGCCCGGTAATACCCCTGGCACCCCACCTAGCAAGACGCCACGGCCGCCCTGGGATTTTTCCAGACAATGCGCACCCGCCTGAATCGCCATCCGCCCGGCAACCTCGCTCATCGGCGCCAGCAACGGCAACCGACCCCACGGATCGGTGACGGTCTCGTAGGCGATTGTGGTGCAACCGGAGGCGAGCAAGCCCCTGGCCTGGTCTGGATCGGGGGCCAGGTGCAGATAGGTGAACAGCGTCTGCCCCGGCCGCAACTGCGCGCACTCGACCGGTTGCGGCTCCTTGACCTTCACGATTAAATCCGCTTGGGCAAACACTTCATCAGCCGAAACGGCGATGGTCGCTCCCGCCTTCGCGTAAGCCGCATCATCCAGACTGATGCCCGCCCCCGCGCCCGTTTCTACCCACACGACATGACCGTGCCCCACCGCCTCGCGCACGCCGCCTGGCGTCATTCCGACCCGATATTCATGGATTTTAATTTCTTTCGGCACGCCGATCCGCATGGCGGTCTCCTGGCTGAAACTGGTGGTAGCGGGCGCCCATCAGCGGCCTACTGCCGCTGCTGGACTTCCTTGGCGATTTCCCGCTGCACCAGGCGGGACACGTCCGATAAACCCACCGCCAGCGCCGTCAGCACGTCGTCGATGGTCAGGATGCCCAGCAGCGCACCTTTTTCGTCCACCACCGGCAATCGTCGCACTCCCTTGGCGCTCATCCGGTCCAGGGTGCGCCAGAAATTGTCTTCTTCCTGCGCGGTCAACAACTTGCCGGTCATGACATCGCCGACAGTCAGAGCCTCGGGGGAAAGATTCTGAGCCAATACCTCCACCACCAAATCGCGGTCAGTTACGATCCCAACCGGATATTCCGCATCGTCACGGCGATCCACCACCACGATAGTACCGACATGATGATGGCGCATGAGCCGTGCAATCTCGCGGATTTCGGTGGTTTTTTCGGTTGTGATGACTTGGCGGTTGCAATATTGGCCCACGGACATGTCTTGTTCTCCTTATGCGCGAAAGCGGGAAAAATCGTTATTAGTAATGGATTGTTCGCCATTCCGGCTACGCCCGCAAGGGGCGTTTCGGACGAGATTAAACCCGCCCGGAGGCCGGCTCGGGCTGGTTCGTTGCCGCCCGGGTCGATTACAGCGCGAAGGCGGCCTCGATAGTCTTCAGGCCACACGACGCCGGCCGCGTTGCCGCCGCGTGAGGCGAGGGCCAGCCTCGATAGAAAATGCCGGTGCTCAAGCCATCGTCGGTGAACAGGGGCCGGGCGGCTTCAGCGGGATCGGCGGTTGGTTCCGGCCCGGCAGGATGGACCTGCTGCTGCCACGCCTTTTCCTCCGGCCGATAAGTCGTGCAGGGGCTGAGTACCTGCACCAACGCGAAGCCGGGATGGCGGATGGCCCCGACCAGCAGATGGGCGATACCGTTCGGATCGTCGGAAAAGCCACGGGCGATAAAACTCGCCCCGGCGGCTAGCGCCACCGCCAGCGGCTGCAAGGGGTTAAACCCGGCGCCGCCGGGCGCGATCTTACTGTTCCAGTCCGGCGCATTTCCACTGCGATAGCTGCGCGAGCACCGCCGCCGGACGGATCGGCAGCGGCCCGGGCTGGTTGAGAATGCGAATATCCGCCGGCAGCGAGTAATGCGCCCGCAAATAACCCAGAAACTGCTGGGAATGGCTCTGCTCGACCACCAGCACCCGCTGGGCTCCCGCCAACAGGGCCGTCAGACGCACAGGCTGCACCGGGACCAGCAACCGCAGGGTGATCGCTTTGACCGCCAATCCTTGCGCCCGCGCCGCCGCCTCGCGCACCGACCCGGCAGTCGAACCCCAGGTCAACACCGCGATCTCGCCCTCGCCTTCGATCTCGGCCCAGATCGCCCCGTAATCGTGGCGCAGCAGCTTGTCGCGGCGCTTGTCCAATTGAGCCTGATGGTCGGCGGCGCGGCGGGAGGGCGGGCCGTCGGGATTATGTTCCAGTCCGTCAGCGGGGTATTGCTGGCCGGGCGTACCGGGAATCGTCATTGGCGATACGCCGTTGGCGGTCAGGGCATAGCGATGGTAGTGTTCGCCGCTGACCGGGGCGGTCACCCACGCCGGCGTGGTTGCTTTCAGGGGGGCGGCGGTTCGCAAACGGCCTGGCTTTGCCCCAGAAACTGGTCGGACAGCACGATGGCCGGACATTGCAGGGTTTCAGCCAATTGCACCGCCCATTGGGTCGTGAACAGGCAGTCGCTGACCGAACTCGGCGCCAGCACCAGATGCGGTGCGTCGCCGTGCAGACCATACAGGGCGATATTCAAAGCGGACTGCTCCGACTTGGTGGGAATCCCGGTGGACGGGCCACCGCGCATCACGTTGACCACCACCGCCGGGATTTCCGCCGCGACCGCCAAGCCCAGCGTCTCGGTCATCAGCGCCAGTCCAGGACCGGACGTGGCGGTGAGCGCCGGCACCGCCGCTACCCAGGATAGTGATGGCAATGGCATCTATGGATAAAATAAGGGGCTCTCATAAACCAACTCTTGGTTGCAATGCATTTTTTTAGTGCAAAACCAGCGTGTTTTAGCTCTTTATCCCA
>JBDHRD010000024.1:0-24741 GCA_039807425.1 Candidatus Contendibacter sp.
GGATCGCAAACACCCCCCCAATAACCTGCTACCCTGTCAATGAACCCTACCCCCTCCCTACCCTAAGAGTAGGAAGAGAAACATTATGAACTACCTTATTCCATTTGACAAGAAATTTCCTTTCCTGAGCTTTATCCCCTTGATCCCAACTCGCCTTGGCCAAGAGGAGCGGCGCATTATAGGCAAGCAATCACGAACGTCAAGCAGCCAACCAGCTTTTTTCATGTCCAGTACGCCAGCTCGCGCAACCCGCGCGCGAACGGCACCTCGGCGTCGAACGCCAGCATGCGTCGCAGCAAATCCGGATCGCCTAGCGAATGTCGGATATCACCGGCTCTGGCGGCGGCCCGCTCCGCTGGCGGTGCGTCCGGAAACATCTCCCGGTAAAGCGCCAAAACCTGGTTTAGGGAAACCGCATTTCCCGTACAAACATTGTAGCGACCGCTGGCGACGCCTGACCAGGTCAGCGCCTCGCCGTTGGCGTGGGCCACATCCCGAACCGAAATGAAGTCCCGGGTCTGTTCGCCATCGCCATAAACGGTCACCGGCAGACCGCGTCGGAACCGGTCGGTGAAGATGGACAGCACGCCGGAGTACGGCGAATTGGGATCCTGGCGCGGACCATAGACGTTAAAATAACGCAGACAGATCGCTTCCAGCCCGAAGCTGGCTGCGTAGCCCAACAGCATCACCTCGGCGGCGAGCTTGGCGGCGGCGTAGGGCGATTGTGGTTGCGGCATGGCCGATTCCCGGTTGGGCAACGCGGCCGCCGCTCCGTACACGGCGGCCGAGGAAGCAAACACCAGACGCTTGCAGTCAAATTCGAGGCAAAGCCGGGCGAGGGTGTCGGCGGCGGCCAGATTGAGACGATAGTTGAGCGCTGGCTCGCGGAAGCTTTCCGGGACGCTGACCAGCGCGGCCAGGTGCAGCGCACCAGCAAAACGATGCTGCTGAAACAACGGACCCATCACTGTTTCATCGCTGGCATCGGCATTGACCCACTCAAAATCGGGCGATACCCGCGCGGTGGCCAGATTTTCCAGATGTCCAGTTCGCAGATTGTCCACGCCGACCACCCGCAACCCGCGTTTGAGCAGACCCTCAACCGAATGGCTGCCGATGAAGCCGGCCGCGCCAGTCACCAAGAATGTTTGCGTCATTAAATCGATCCTCCAATTCGTCATCGGTAAGCGGCGGATGCTTGCCGGCATCATGCCGTTTACAATAATAGCTTTACGTAAAGATCGTGTGTATCGTGATTTCATCCACTCATCAATGGTTTTGGAAATTTCTGGCGCCGCGCTACTGGCCGATCTGGCTGGGGCTGGGGCTAATGAAGTTCATGGCGGTGTTGCCGTTTTCCTGGCAACTGGTGATCGGCGGGCAAACCGGCCGCTGGATCGGCAAGGTCGCCCGTCGCCGCCGGCGCATCGCCGAGATCAATCTGGAACTGTGTTTTCCAGAGCTGTCGCCGGCGCAACGGGCTATCCTGCTGGAGGAGCATTTCGCCGCCTTGGGCATCGGCTTGTTTGAAACCGCCATGGCCTGGTGGGCGCCCGATGACAAGCTGCGCGGCCTGGCGCAGGTCCAAGGCGTCGAGCATCTGCAACAAGCCTTGGATCGCGGCAAGGGCGTCATCCTCCTGACCGGTCATTTCACCCCGCTGGAATTGGGCGCCCGTTTTATCACCTGGCGCCACTCGTTCCACGCCATGTATCGATCCCACAAGAACCTGCTGTACGAAACCGTGATGCGCCGCGAACGCGAGCGCCGGTCCCGTTTCCCGCCGTTGCCGCACGAGGATTTGCGTGGATTGCTGCGCGCCTTTAAAAAGGGCCATGCGGTCTGGTACGCGCCCGATCAAAATCATGGCGGACGCAATAGCGTCTTCGTGCCCTTTTTCGGCATCCCCGCCTGCACCATTACGGCCACGTCGCGGCTGGCGGCCTTGAGCAGCGCGGCGGTAGTGCCCTACTTCCCCCGGCGCTTGCCGGGAACGGCGGGCTACGAGGTCGTCATCCTGCCTGCCCTGGAAAATTTTCCGAGCGGCGATATAACGGTGGATACCCAACGCATCAACGAGTTGCTGGAACATTACATCCGCCAGGCGCCCGAGCAGTATCTCTGGGTTCACCGCCGCTTCAAGACGCGGCCACCGGGCAACCCGAACCTTTACAACCTTTAAATCCAGATTCCCCACCATGCGTTACCGCGCCGATCTGCCCGCCGATTCCACTATCCGCCGCATCCTGATCATCAAGTGGAGCGCGATGGGAGATGTGATCATCGCCACCGCCCTGTTCGAGGATATCGTCCGGGCTTTTCCTAACCGGGAAATCCATCTCGATACCCAGCCCGCCTGGCAACCGTTGTTCGCGCACGATCCCCGGTTTCAGCGGATTCTCGCGGTGGACTGGCGCGACCGCCGCCGCCGGCTCCATCAGATGGGGACCTGGCTGCGGCAGGTGCGGGAAGGTAATTACGATCTGGTGATCGACCTCCAGTGCAACGACCGCTCCCGCCTGTTGCTGAGCTTGTTGTGGCTGAGCGGCCACCATATCCGCTATCGGCTCGGCAACCGCCGCCAACTGCCCTACAACATCGCGCCAGCCGGGTTGCCCAAGCCGGCGCATACCATCGACAAGGGGCGCGCCGCCTTGCAAGCGGGCGGCATCCCGGCGACGACGCCACGGCCCGTTTTGCATATCCCCGAACGCCATGTCGCCCGCGCCCGGGCGTTTGTGGACCAACACAGCCTGGCACCCGCCAATTACGCGATCTTTCTGCCAGGTTGCAACGCTAACGGCCATCTGAAACGCTGGGGCGCCGACCGCTACGCTGCGTTGGCAAATCAGTTGTACCGAGAGGGGCTGGCGCGAATTGTGCTGATCGGTGGTCCGGATGAAGCGGACGAATGCCGGAAGATCACCGAACAATGCGGTCCCTGGCTGGTGAATCTGTGCGGACAAACCGAAATTATGGATATTCCACCCTTGTGCGAGCCAGCCTGCTTTATCGTCGCCAACGACACCGGTACCGCGCACCTGGCTGCCGCCACCCTCACCCCGATGACGGTACTCTGTGGCCCCACCGACCCGCGCCGGGTTAAACCATTAGGCGATAACGTGACCACGCTGCAAGCTGACCTGCCCTGTATCAACTGTTATCGCAAGACTTGTTCGCACCATAGCTGCATGGCGATGTTAACACCAGCACGGGTATTGCAGCATTTGCGGGCAACAGCGGCGCAAGACAGAACCTGATCTGTCACTTCGCGTTGAACGCTGGTCAGGTTTCGCCGGTCGAGCCAGGCTGAGGCACGCTCGACGGCGGCGCATTTTCCGGCAACAGCCCGGTTCCGTGCCTGGCGAACTGGTGATGTTCGTAGAGCTTGGCGTATTTGAGGAAAACATAGAACGCCGCGACCGCCGAGTTGATAAAACCGGCCCAGCCATTGAGAAAATTGCGTTTGAACAAATAGCTGCGGACGAAGAACAGCGGCGGGTAGAGCAGCATGATCAGCGGAATGCCCCGGCGCTTTTTCCTGATCTTATCCGCTACCAACCCGGTCGAGTAGGCGTTGATCTTCTCGACCTTGGTGTGAATATCGGTCTCGCCATAGTGATAAAACGGCGCCTTGAGCCGGGCGATGCGGCCTGGGACCTTGGGTGCGGCATGGATCGGCATGTCGTCAATGCTACCCCGGCGCTTGTCAAACAGGCGTAGATAATGATTCATCCGGGTTGCCGGGTGATACATGCGCCAGAATAACTGTTCCTGGCGCGGGATTTCGTAGCCCTCCGCCGTCGGTCCAGCTTGCAGCAACTGACGAATTTCAACCTGAAGCGCGGGTGACAGCGCCTCGTCGGCATCCAGCAACAGCACCCAGTCGTGGGTGGTCGCCGCCAGCGCCATCTGTTTTTGCGGGCCGTAGCCCATGAATTCGTGCTGGGCGATGCGCGCACCGTAGCGTTGACCGATAGCCAGAGTATCGTCAGTGCTGAAGGAATCCAGCATGACGATCTCGTCGGCCCACTTGACGCTCTCCAGGCAAGCCGCCAAGGTACGACTGTTGTTATACGTAGTGACAAATACCGAAAGCCGGGTTTGCACGGTCATGAATCAGGCTATTCACACAGAGATTGATGGTTTCACGGATCGATTTCCCGAATAGAATTCCCGATGATGTAATTTTTTATGAAGCCTTCAGTGCATGAAGTACTCTCAATTGGCATTTTTCATAAAAGCCCTGAATGGCAATGATAGGGTAACGCTTACGCAACAATCTACGAGATAGGAGCAACTCGCGCGCGGGGAGGACATCAGCTTGATTCATACGAGATTCTATTTCTCTTGCTAGCACTGCAAACATATTATATTGCTCCAGCACCCGCCGCCTTGCTTCGAGGATGAAAGGCAGTCTTTTTTCATATTCCTTGTCGTGAATCACCCGTTTTATAATTTCACTAGCCCCTTCAACATCATTGATATCTATCGGAATGAGGCTTTCCTCGGGAAAATAATCACTGATATTAGGGCACCCAAAGTAGAAGGGCAGAGTGGTTCCAAGGAAAGCATCCGACAATTTCTCTGTCCAGTGATGATCGCCATAATAATTTTCTATAGCGATATGGTATTGATAATCATCAAGGGCCTGAGCTTTGTCGTCTATCTCCTTAACCCCATGTCCATAAATATCCATGATCGGTATTCTCTGTTTTAGAGCCTGGGTAAATCTGTATCGTCTATTATGTAAGGTATGCCTTTGTTGCTTGGTTGAGCAAACGGTTGAAAGGATTTTTTGCTTTTTCAATGGCGGCTCTGAAACCATCCAATCGTAGGAGCGTACCCGTTCGCGACCGAGGCCATAGAACCATTGCAGTGCTGGCTGAGAAAAAATACGATGTTTGTGTGGCAATGCCCAAGGAGGTTGACTCGTCAAAATATAACCAAACTGCGCCGTATAGGCACGGCCATAGGATTTAATGGAGGAGGGCTCAGTCGTAACCAGTAAGGTCTGTTGCCGTGGGCAGCTCAGAATTTCCTCTGGGTGACTGCTGGGAAGATCATTATAGACAACAAGCCAGTCATAGTCCTTGGCCTCCAAGTCAAAGCTATATTCGCAATTTCCCCAGGCGGGCAGGTTGTTGGGGAACTGCCGCAACCATCCCCGATTGCTGTAGGTACCAAGAAATTTAACCCGGATTCGCTGGTTGGCAGCAATCGCTTGGGATGGAAATCCGTTCATGAGGAAACCATGAATTAATCGTGATTTTTGTTTAAAGTATGCACCCAATCCAGCGTCGATAGCACCCGATTTTACGTAACTCTGTCATGCCTATCGCAAACTCATGATCGTATCTGCTCATATCATCGGCGGCGAGGCGCTCGGCGGGGCCGAACTGTTCTATGTCCGGCTCGTCAACGCCTTGCAGGCGCGGCGGCAACCCGTACTGGCCATCACTATCCCGGACAGTCAGGCATCAGCCCGGTTGCACGCCGATGTCACGCAAACCCATGTACCAATGCGAGGCATCTGGGATTTGCCGGCGCGCTGGCGAATCGGGGTGATTGTACGTAAACATCGGCCGGACATCGTCCAGACTTACATGGGCCGGGCCACACGGTTGACCCATCTGGCGCCCGGACGGGGTCCCGTGCACGTCGCTCGATTAGGTGACTATTATAATCTCAAGGGCTATCGGCACGCCCATGCCTGGATAGGCAACACCAAGGGTATTTGCGATTACCTGATCAGCAACGGCTTGCCGGCAACGCGCATCGCCCACATCGGCAACTTTGTCGACATTCCCTCCGCCAGTGCACTGGAACGCCTTGTGGACCAACGGCAACGGCTGAATATTCCCGAAGATGCTCTGGTTCTGGTAGCAGTCGGCCGACTGCATCCGGTCAAGGGTTTCGAGGATCTTCTGACCGCCATGGCCACGCTCGGAACCACTTTTTCCCACAGACCGTTGTGTCTGGTCATCGTGGGCGACGGCCCTCTGAACGTCAAGCTTCGAACCTATGCAGACCAGCTCGGGGTCAGTGAGCAGGTGCGTTGGGTTGGCTGGCAACTCGATCCCCATCCCTATTACGAACTGGCCGATCTCTTCATCTGTCCATCGCGCCAGGAAGCGCTGGGCAATGTAATACTGGAAGCCTGGGCACACGGCCGGGCGGTACTCTCTACCCAAACCGCCGGAGCCTTGGAACTCATTACCCACGGCGAAGATGCCTGGCTGGTTCCAACCCAACAACCGCGGGCGCTGGCCGATGGCATTCGGCTACTTTTGGAGGATGAGCCGCTGCGGGCACAATTAGCATCCCAAGGCCGGGCAAGGGTGGAAGCCCATTACGGCCAGCAGCATATCGTCAATGCTTATCTAGAACTGTATCACCGACTGCTGGCAGCGTAGCCGTGCTGGCTGGCAACCGGCTAAAACAGGTCAGTCCTGCCAGGCAGACGAAGAAATAACACGCAAATTGCCGGGAGGTATAGCTAAAGCTCAACAGCCCGGCAGTGATGATAGCCAACGCCGCCGCCAGGAGTACCCCAACCCGCTGGCGGTCTTCGGCGGACAGCCACCGCCAAACCCGTGCCAGCCGCCCGAACACGGTACCGATCAAAGTCAGTAATACGCCAAGTCCCAAAATGCCTGTCTCGTACCAAACATCCATCAAGAAGTTGTGCAAATGCTTGACCTGGACTGGCGCGCCGCCGATTTCAAAACTCAACACTTCCTTGGCATAAACCTGATTTCTAATTCCCACGCCCAGCCAGACACGTTCCGGAGGATGTTGAATGGCCTGCCGCCACAGAATGGTGCGCCCGCTGGTGAACGCATCGAGCGGATGGTTCGGATCCAGGTCGCTCTTGCGGAAGGGACCCGTGTTGACAATGATCCCGACCACCAGTACCAACGCTGCCAGCAGCATGCTCCAGCGTAGCCGCCAGCCCAGCACCACCCAACAAAACACCGACAAACCTACGACCAAGCCGAGTAGCGCCGCCCGTCCCTCGGCCAGCACCACATAAGCCAGAACGATCACAATGACGCCGATCATTGCGCCATACTGCCAACGACTGCTGCCCTGACGCCAGATCCAACCCAGCATGAACGGCAATAGAAAAGGCAGATTGTCTTCCTGGAGTTGGCTGACGGGATCGAACGGCCGACCGGACCAGCCGAGGCCATAATAAGGAACCAGCAATACCAATCCCACCAGGGTAGCCCCACCAAACAATGCTATCGCATTCAGCAGACGGTCGGGATGAGTCGGAGATTCCCTCAATGCAACCTGCATCAGCAAAAAGCTGGAGCTTTGCATGAAAAAGATTCCCCAGCTCCTGAACGCCCTTTCTGGATCGGTGGCGCCGGGAATTCCCAGCAAAAATACGCCCAGCAGGGTTAAATACAGCAGCGTGGTGGCGCGATCCAACCGGTCGCGACGACTCCAAAGGCCGAGCAGTCCCCACAGGGCATAAAGACCGGCGACCACATTGGATAAAGCCCGGCCACCGAGTTGGGTCAGCGGCAATACTGCGGGCAACAACCAGCCCCGCCGAAAAAAGGCTTCCTGAATCCTGCTATGGAGCATGGCGGGTTGCATCGGGTTGGTTCACGCGCGCGAGCGTTTCGAAAACATGAGGAATCGTGATAGCCGCCATCCCCCGCTCGCCGGGTGGCGGCGTGATCGCGTGAATAAAACGGGAATGGGTCAGTGGCGTCGAGCCGCCGAACAGACCGACTGCTGGCACATGCAATGCGGCCGCCATGTTCAGGACCCCGGTATCGTTGCCAATATAGACGCGGCAACGAGCCAGCAGCGCTGCTGTTTGTTCCAGCGGCAACGCCACCGCCACCGCCACCGCGCTGCTTTCAGTCTGGATGCGCGCCAATACATCGTCGGCCAGCACGCGCTCCGCAGGTCCGCCGACGATGAAAATCGAGCCCATTCGCCGCCGATGCAGAGCCAGCGCCAGGTCCGCGAACCGCGCTGCGCCCCACTGTTTCCAGGGTTCACTGCTGCCGATGCCCAGCGCGATCCACGGCGCGGGCCATGTGGCGAATCGGGCAACGACCGTCTGTTCCGCGCTGGGATCGACCGCCAGGCGCGGCTCCGATTCGGTGCGGGGAATGTCCAGGCGATCAAGCAAGGCATCCGCTCGGAGGATGGGATGCGCATGGCGCAGGTTGGGAGGCAGCCGTATCGGTACGCTCAGCAAGAGTGATTGCAGGCCGATGCCATAGCCGATCCGCTCAGGGATACCAGCCAGCCGCGCCGCCAGCACGTAGCGGGCGCTGCCATGCAGAAACCACGCGCGTTGATAACATTCCCGTCGCAACAAGGCTGCAAGCCGCAGTAGACCACGCGGGCCAGCGTGGTGGCCAGCTTCGCGCTCCAGCCACAGAATCCGTCCAACGCAGGGATCGGCGCATAACAACCGATCCGCCTGGGAACGCGGCTTGGTCAAAATATCCACCCGCCCCTCGGCGGTCGTCGTGCCGATGGCGTGCAGGTGTGGCAAATGCCAGACCATGTCACCGATGCCAGGCAGTGGCTGCACGATCAGCGTTCGCCCGGAGGGCGCGAGTTTCATGCGAGGCTCCTGGGCGCCCGAGGCAAGGATTCATACAGCGCCAGAGTTTCATCCAGCATCTGCTGCAAGGGAAAAACTGGTTCCGGCGGCACCGGCGGCGCGGCGATTAGCAGTTCGTTGACCCGCACCGCAAGCGCGTCCAAATCGCCGAACGGTGTCAGACCGACGGGATAGATGCGCGCCAGAATCTCGCCGACGCCGCCATGGTCGTAGCCCACCACCGGTGTCCCCAAGCTCAGCGCCTCCAACACCGTGCGCCCGAACGATTCCGGCTGGGCCGACAGCGACAGCACCAGGGTCGATACCGCGTAAATTTCACGCATGTCGTTGCGGTGGCCGGTAAACAGAATCACATCCTCCAAGCCGAGCGACCGCGTTTTTTGCCGAAGTTGGTCGGCATAGCGCTGCCGGCGCGGCTCGACGCCGCCAACGATCAGGCCGTGCCCGGACCAGCCACGCGCCCGCAACCGGGCGATCAGTTCGATGAAACCCTCATGGCCCTTGAGCCGGCTCAGCCGTCCCGGCAAGGTCAACACCGGCTGGTCATCCCGCAGTTGCGGGTATTGCCGATGCCAATCCGCCAGCCAGTCGGGTGGAGGGCGATAGCCATACGGAAAAGCCGCCGGGTCCACGCCAACCAGGATAACTTGAAGTCGCTCCGCCGGCAGATCTGAATAATGGCGTCGCAGGTAGTCGCGGACCGTTTTGGAAACCGCGATCACCCGTTCGCCCCGGGTCATGATGGCGCTATAACGGGAAACCGAATACAGCCCGTGGACGGTAGTGACGAAACGGGGGCGACTGGCTGGATCCATGCCTCGCCAGGCCAGCCAGCCGATCCAGGCCGGCAACCTGGAGTGGGCGTGCAGGATATCGATACGCTGCTCGGCCAGCCAGCGTCGCAGTGGCCAAACCCAGCGCAGGACCAGCGGCGATTTAACCCCGAGCGGCCAGGCCAAATGTTCGCTGCCTTCGCCCACCAGCTCCGGAACCAGTCGCCCGCCGGCGGAAATGACCACCGAACGATGGCCGCGCCGGACCAGTTCCCGCGCCACTTCCAGCGTCCCCCGTTCCACACCGCCGCCGTTCAGTGCTGGCAACAACTGCACCACGCTCAGGCGAACCATCGCTCGACGATCCAGCGGGCGCAGCGTTCCGCTTCGTTGAAAACACCGGGTGGACGGTGCAAATGCCGACGCTGTCGCCAGTCCGTGAACGCAGTCACCCAACCGTCGGCAGCCAAGCGGTCGAGACCCCGGCTGATCCGGCTGGAACGTTTACGCGGTACGTCCAACACGCCGACCGCCGCGCCGGCGGTCAACGCTTCGTAGACCATGGATACGCTGTCAGCAGTCACCCACGCCTGTCCTGCTCGCGCCAGTTGCGCCAGCAACCAGTCCGGGCCGGTAGCTGCAACCGGAACCACCTTCAGCCGCGCATCAGCCATGCCGGATAAACCCTCCAGAAAGCTGGGCGGGGTGCGGCGGGAGGTGGTCAGCGTCCATTGCATCGCGGGATCGGCGGTGACAATCGCCGCGATGGACTGGCGCAACACGGCGTCATCCCAGCCAAAATGTTCGGATGTACCGCCAATCAGAAATAACCCTTGTTGGGGGTCCAGGGTGGCGGCGGGTTGAATCCGGTTCAGCGCCCCGCGCGTGGCGAGCACATTCGGGCGGGCGGGCGGCGCGTCGTGTTCCGGAATTAGGCAGAGATCGAACAACCCCGGCGGCAGGCTGGGGCGCATCAGCACCACGACCTTGCCACCCCGAATGCGACGCGCGGCCAACAGCGACAGATGGGTGTGATGACCGGCGCCCAGCAACAAATCCGGGGTCGGCAGCTCGCTCCAGGCCGACAGGCGGCCCAGCACCCAACCTCTCAGCGCGGCGGTCGGCGGTAGCGGGTTCAGTGTGCGGGTTTCGACCGACCGCAACCGGGTCAGGGCTTCAGCCAATCCCCGGGTCTGGTTGTCATGCCCAGCCTTGCCATCACTGAACCGCCAGACGACGAGCGGCATTCGCGGCGAGTCCGCCCGCGTCCGAAGAACCATTCAGTTCACCAGCACGAAATCCGCCCCGCAATACGGACACTTGGCCTTGCCGGTGGCTTCGATGGGCAAATAGACTTTGGGATGAGAATTCCACACCGTCATATCCGGCATCGGGCAGGACACCGGCAGGTCAGCACGGCTGACTTCGTAGGTCTTCTGGGCGTTGGGCACGACCTTGGGGGCAATAGCGGCGGCGACGGCGGCCATGGAACGATTCTCCTGTTGTCGTTGTTAAGCGGCGGGGAAAACCCCTCGCTCCCCGCCCTTCGCCCGCCAGCAGGCGCGGGGAGTTATGTTGAACTCAAACCAGCGTCAGCCACTCGGGATAGACCTCGCGGCGGCCGTGAACCTGATCGAAATACAGCGCTTGCAGCCGCTGGGTGATCGGGCCGCGCCGACCGGAACCGATGGCCCGGCCGTCCACCTCGCGGATCGGGGTCACCTCGGCGGCGGTGCCGGTGAAGAACGCTTCGTCGGCGATGTAGACCTCGTCCCGGGTGATGCGCTTTTCCTTGAGCGGAATTCCCAGGTCGGCGGCGAAACGCAGGATGGTGTCGCGGGTGATGCCGTCCAGGGCCGAGGTCAATTCCGGGGTATAAATAATCCCGTCGCGGACGATGAAGATGTTCTCGCCGCTGCCCTCGGACACATAACCCTCGGTATCCAGCAACATGGCCTCGTCGTAGCCATCGCGCAGGGCGTCGGCCAGCGCCAGCATGGAATTCATGTAATTGCCATTGGCTTTGGCCTTGCACATCGTGACGTTGACATGGTGGCGATTGAACGAAGAGGTACGGATGCGGATGCCGCGCTCCAGGTTTTCCGCACCCAAATAAGCGCCCCATTCCCAAGCCGCGACGATGACGTGAACCTTGAGATTATCGGCGCGAATCCCCATGCCCTCGGAACCGTAAAAGGCCATCGGGCGGATGTAGGCGCTGGCCAGGCTGTTGGCGCTGACCGCTTTCCGGCAGGCTTCGTTGATTTCGTCCTTGCTGTACGGCATCGGCATGCCGACGATGTGGGCCGAGCGGAACAGCCGGTCGGTGTGGGCCTGAAGCCGGAAAATCGCGGTGCCCCGGTCAGTAGCGTAGGCGCGAACGCCCTCGAACACCCCCATGCCGTAGTGCAGGGTGTGGGTCAGAACGTGGGTGTTGGCTTCGCGCCAAGGGGTCAGTTCGCCGTCGTACCAGATCAGACCATCACGGTCGGCCATCGACATAATCGGAATCTCCTCGTTCGTATTTCAGCCCTTCATGACTCGTGGACAGGCGATCCTTCGCCCCCCATCAGCCGCCGCCAGACACGGACCACGCTGTCGCGTTCGTCGCACACCGCATCCACCGGAATCGAGGCCGGCTGCTCTTGCAACTTGAGTCGATGGATGCACCGGCGCAACCCACGATAGGCGTTGCGCAAGCGGGCGGCGTCGGCGATGGACAGGACGCCGAAGCGCTCCAGCCCGTCGAGTTGCCGGATGTTGTCGGGATAAATCAGCAAGTCCGGGTAGCGGTGCGCGTTCGCCAGAATTTGATATTGCACCACAAATTCGATGTCGGCGATACCACCCAGGCCCTGCTTGAGATCGAAGACCTCGGTGGTGCTGGCGTCGAGTTCGGCGCGCATCCGCTCGCGCATGGCGCGGACCTCCTGGCGCAATACGGCTGGATCGCGCTCGCGTCCCAGCACGGCACGGCGTACGGTCTGGAACCGTTCGGCCAAGACCGCCGGCCCCGCCACTACCCGCGTTCGCGTCAGCGCCTGATGCTCCCAGGTCCAGGCCTGGTGATGCTGGTATTCGGCGAATGCCTCGAACGAACTGACCAGCAGGCCGGCGCGACCGCTGGGCCGCAACCGGGTGTCCACCTCGTAGAGATCGCCGGCCCCGGTGCGGGTGGTCAACCAATGGATGATGCGTTGCACCAGCCGGGCGAAGAAGGTGGGATTGTCAATCGAGCGCGGTCCGGCGGTGACTTGCCGGTCGCCGGCGCTGTCGTGCAAAAAAACCAGGTCCAGATCGGAACCGTAATTGAGTTCGATGCCGCCCAGCTTACCGTAGGCGACGATGAGGAAGCTGGCGTCCCGCTCCACGCCGTCCACCACGCAGCGGGGCTGACCAAATTTCGGCAACAAATCAGCCCAGGCCAACTCCAGCACCTTGCGCAGCAGGGTTTCAGCGATTTCGGTCAGATGATCGCTGACGATCATCAACGGCATGGCGCCGCTGACATCGGCGGCGGCCACCCGCAGCACCTGCGTCTGCTTGAAGTAGCGCAAGGCGTTCAACCGTTCCTCGGGATCGTCGGCTGGCGCCCGCGCCAGTTGCAACTCCAGTTCCGCCGCCAGTCCCCGGCGATTCAGCGGCGCGTACAGCATGGCGGGATTGAGCAGATCGTCGAGCAGCAGGGGATAGCGGGCCAGATGCGCGGCGATCCAGCGACTGGCGGCGCACAGCTTGACCAGATGCTCCAGCGTATGCGGGTGGTCGGCCAGCAGCGCCAGATAGACCGAGCGGCGGGCGACGGCTTCGAGCAGATTCAGCACCCGATCCAGGGTTGCGGTCGGTTCCGGCGCGGCGGCAACCGCCCGCAACACCGGCACCAAGAGGGCGTCCAGCCGTTCGCGGCCGCGTGGGCTCATCCGCCGATAGCTGAAACTCTGTTTCAGCGCCCACAGCCGGTTCCAGGCCAGCGCCGGCGGGTCGAAGCCGTGGTCGGCCAGCACGTGCAGCGCGGCCTCCTCGTCCGGCTCGCTCCGCCACAGGTCCGCTAGCGCATCCTCGCCCACTTCGCGGTCGGGCGCCGTGGTCGGCCCGCCGAATACCTGGGCGAACTGCTGACTCACGGCTTCGACATGGCGGGCCAGTTCCAGAGTGAACGCGCCCCAACCGGGCTGGCCCATGGCGAAGGCCAGCCGCAGTTTCGCCAATTCATCTTCCGGAAGATGATGCGTCTGCTGATCAGCCCAGGCTTGCAGGCGGTTCTCGACCCGGCGCAGGAAGTCGTAGGCCTGTTTAAGGTTGGCGACCGCCGGTTCCGGCATGCGTCCGCTGACCACCAGATGATCCAGCACCCGCAGGATGCCGCGCTCGCGCAGCGCCGGATCGCGTCCGCCGTAGATGAGCTGGAACGCCTGGCCGATGAACTCGATCTCGCGGATGCCGCCCGGCCCCAGCTTGATGTTACGCCGCATTCCCTTGCGCTCCATCTCCTGCGTGATCATGGCCTTCATCTCGCGCAGGGACTCGAACGCGCTGTAATCCAGATAGCGGCGGTAAACGAAGGGCCGCAACCCCTCCAGCAATCGCTCTCCGGCCTTCCGATCGCCAGCGATGACCCGCGCCTTGATCATGGCGTAACGTTCCCAGTCGCGGCCATGATTCTGATAGTAGTCCTCGAAGGCGGCGAACGAGATGGCCAGCGGCCCGGAATCGCCGAATGGCCGCAGCCGCATGTCCACCCGGTACACGAACCCCTCGGCGGTCGGTTCAGCCAGGGTCTTGATCAATCGCTGGCCCAGCCGGCGGAAAAACTCCTCGTTGCTGATGGTTTTGGCCCCGTCAGTCTGGCCCTGGTGGGGATAGATCAAAATCAGGTCGATATCCGAGGAGAAATTGAGTTCGCGCCCGCCGAGCTTGCCCATGCCCAGCACGACCAGCCGTTGCGGTTGGCCTTCAACATCGCGTGGCTCGCCGAAGCGCCGGGCCTGCCAGCCGTGCAACCGACCCAGCGCCGTATCGACCAGGCCTTCGGCCAAGTCGGTCAGATCGCCCAGCGTCTCTTCCAACCCGGCCAGCCCGGCCAGATCGCGCCAGGCGATGCGGACCATTTCGCGGCGGCGAAAGCGGCGCAGCGCGACGCCGAGCCGGTCTTCATCCGTGGCCTCCGCCAGCACCCGCTCCAACCGGAGCGTGTAACCATCGGAGGCGTATCGGATCGCCAGATCATTGCTGGCCAGCAAATCCGCCAGCAGCGAAGGTTCTCGGATGCAGGCACGGGCCACAAACTCGCTACTCGTCCAGACCGTAACCAATTGTGCCAGCGCCGTACCTGCCGGCAGTTCCACGCCAGCGACCCGAGCGGCAGCCTCGAAAGCTTCCCAATGTCGCACCACCTCGGATTGCAGCGGCTCGGGCAGCCGGTTCAGGCGCTCCACGAATTCCGTCATGACCTTACGCCCTGGTCGTAGCGGTGATTACTCCTGCGCCGGTTCCTCGGCGCCATCATCCGGTTCCAGCGGGATTCCGTCCTCGATTGCGCCGTCATCCGCGCCCACCGCGCTCCCCAGCGGGATTTCCTGACCGTTCACGAACAGCTTGCCACCCTCGAAGCGCGCCGTGGTCTTGTACTGATCGCCTTCGAGCCGGATGAAGCCGGCGATCGTCAGGCCCTGAAGCTGCTCCGCGACCTGTTGCGCCACCATGGTCTGAATGGCCGGTTCGCTCGCCGGTTGACCCTGTTCCTTGGCCTGGGCCAGAAGCTGTTCCCTGGTCGTGCTGATCAGCAGGGCTTCGATCAGGTTTTTGGACGCCGCGACATCCGCCACACCCTTTTCCAGCGCGCCCAGCAGACCGGATGGATCCTGCAACAGGTTGACTTCGCCGAAATCCTGGAAATTCAGCGTCAGCTTGCCCTGCCAATCACCTTGAGCCAGTTTGGCCTGGGAATCGAGCGCGAATTCCGGCTTGCCGCGCAGCAGGGTCTTAAGCAGTTTGATCAATTCATCCAGCGCCTGCGGATCCTCGGGTTGGTTGGCCGCCCTCTGTTGCCACTGCTGCAATTGCATCACCGTGGGACCATCCAGGTTGCGTAGCGCCAGCTTCAGGCTGCCGGAGCCGCTTTGCTGGTCCACGGTGACCTGATCGGCTTTGACCACGACTTCACCGGCCACCTGTTGCGCGCCCTGCGGGCTGAGCGCGCCGGTGATGGCGAGGTTGGTCACGACGAACGGGGCGCCGGTAGTTTGATCCTGGGCGCGCAACTCGCCGATCCTGACGCTGGAATCGCCGTACAGCAGATCGAAAGCGCCCCTGCGCTGGTTCACGTTAAGGCTCAGGTCGCCGAGCCTGACCTGACCGACGCCGATAGCAGGCCGACCCTCGGTAGCGGTGGGCTTGCCGGTCAGGTCCAGACTGGTGACGGTCAGGTTGCCCCGCACGGCGGCGCCACGCGGTGCGACCTGAAACTGGCTTTGCAAACCCGAGAACTTGAGGCTTTGCAGGTCCTCGACATCGCTCAGGGTCAGCGGCGGCATGGTGATCCGGGTGTCGCTGGCACCGTCGAACCCAACTTGCGAAATAGCCACTATCGGCTCCTGGCCACCGTACAACTTCGCCAGTTCCCGGGTCCAGGCGCTGCTTTCGGGATCCAGAGTGGCGCGGATGACCGCCCCGCCCCATTGCATCGGCACGTCCGGCGCGTTTCGACCAGCCAGCGGCAGCGGGCCGTGGTAGATGTCTTGCCGGATTGAGAAGGACGGATCGGCCTCCTTCGATTCACCTTCTGGCAACACAAACTGAACGCGGGTAACCGATTGCGACGAGAATAACCCACGCTCGTAGCGCACCGTGGTGAACTTGACGCTGGGATTCTTCGCACCTTCCGCCAGAGCCTCCTGATGCCAACGCTCCGCCTGCCCCCCCGACCAGTACGCCGCGCCGATGAAGCCCACCACCGCTAGCGCCAGGACGATCACGATCCCACCAACCAGTTTTTTCATGAGTTACCCCCCGTTGTTCCGATGAGCCGCATTATTCCATAAACTGGCCATAAAAAAGCCCCACCGTAGCGGGGCGTGTTCGAGCGGGAATCGCTCTCGATCAGGTAATGACCGTCGGTTTTTCCCGACCGGTGCGTTCGCGGATACCGGCCAGGCCGTTGGCGATCTGGATCAGTTCCGCCAGCGCCTGCTGGGTGTCGAGATCATGCCGGGCCGGGTCGGCCTCATAGGCCTCGATATAAACCCGCAGCGTCGCACCCTCGGTGCCGGTGCCCGACAGCCGGTAGACGATGCGCGAGCCGTCCTCGAAACCGATGCGGATGCCCTGCTTGTCGCTCACGCTGTCGTCGATCGGATCGAGATAGCGGAAATCGTCGGCATACGCCACCGTATAGGAACCGAGCTTTTGCCCTGGCAAGGTAGCGGTCTTGGCGCGCAGGGCATCCACCAAGCCGTTGGCGGCGGCGCTGTCCACCGCTTCGTAGTCGTGGCGGGTGTAGTAGTTGCGGCCGTACACGCTCCAGTGCTCACGCACAATCTCCGCCACCGACTGCCGGCGCGCGGCCAGAATGTCGAGCCAGAACAGCACCGCCCACAGCCCATCCTTCTCGCGCACGTGGTCGGAACCCGTGCCAAAGCTTTCCTCGCCGCACAGGGTGATCTTGCCGGCATCCAGCAGGTTGCCAAAGAATTTCCAGCCGGTCGGCGTCTCGTAACAGGGCAGCCCCAGCTTGGCCGCCACCCGGTCCGCCGCCTGGCTGGTCGGCATCGAGCGAGCGACGCCGCTGACCCGGTTGCGGTAGCCCGGCGCCAGATTGGCGTTGGCTAGAATCACCGCCAGGCTGTCGCTGGGGGTGACGAAGAAATGCCGGCCCAGCACCATGTTGCGGTCGCCATCCCCGTCCGAAGCCGCGCCGAAATCGGGCGCGTCCGACCCGAACAGGTAATCAGCCAGTTCCTTGGCGTACACCAGATTGGGATCGGGGTGGCCGTGGCCGAAATCCTCCAGCGGGACGCCGTTGATCACCGTGCCGGCCGGCGCGCCCAGCCGCTTTTCCAGAATCTCGCGCGCGTAGGGGCCGGTCACCGCGTGCATGGCGTCGAAGCGCATCCGGAACCCGGACTGGAACAGGACGCGAATCTGGTTGAAATTGAACAACTGCTCCATTAGGTCGGCGTAGGCGCTGACCGGGTCCACGATCTCCACCGCCATGCCTCCGACGCTCGTGCCTCCCAACCGGTCGAGGTCGATATCCGGGGTATCCAGGGTGTGGTAGCGACTGATATTCAGGGTGGCGGCGTAGATGGCCTCGGTGACCTTCTCGGGCGCTGGCCCGCCGTTTGGGGTATTGAACTTGATGCCAAAATCCTCATCCGGCCCGCCGGGATTATGGCTGGCCGACAGGATGATGCCGCCCCGGGCCTGGTTGATGCGGATCAGATGCGAGGCCGCCGGGGTCGAGAGGATGCCGCCCTGGCCGAGGATCACCCGCGCGCAACCATTGGCGGCGGCGATGCGCAGGATGGTCTGAACGGCCTGACGGTTGTAGTAGCGCCCGTCGCCGCCGACCACCAGCGGCGCCTCGCGCGGTTCCTGCTGGGTATCGAAAATGGCTTGGACGAAGTTTTCCAGGTAGTTCGGCTTCTCGAACACCTTGACTTTCTTGCGCAGCCCCGAGGTGCCGGGTTTCTGATCCTGGAAGGGTTGAGTGGCGATGGTTTTAACGCTCATGATGCGGGACTCCCTTTGGGGTATTTCAATACGCAGTGCCCATTATGCGCTTGTCGGAATTGGGATAGAACCTACAGCCAGCGCGGATCGAAGCTGTACGGTGTCAAGGCGCGCGACGGCGGTTCCAGCGGAGGCACGACCCCGGCGGCAGTCAGCCGCTCCACCACAAAGCGTTCGGCCCGACGGATCGCTGCCTGGGCTAAATCGAGGGCGTCAGTCAGCCATTCCGGCGCTTCCGAGCCGCGGTCGTTGAAGGTCGGCTACCGGGAAGGCGCGCGGTCATCACGGGAACCTGTTAGAATGCGCCGCATTTTTTAACACGGTGTTTTTTTATTTTCGCCCGCTCTCACCAGCGGGCGCGGCTTGAACTGAGGACTACCCGAATGCCACGTCCATACAATTTTAGCGCGGGTCCCGCCATGCTGCCCGAGGCGGTTCTGGAACAGGCCAAGGCCGAGATGCTCGACTGGCGCGGTTCCGGGATGTCGGTGATGGAAATGAGCCATCGCGGCAAGGAATTCGTGTCCATCGCCGAACAGGCCGAGGCCGATCTGCGCGAACTGCTCGCCATCCCGGCGAATTACAAGGTGCTGTTCCTGCAAGGGGGCGCGTCCGCCCAGTTCGCCATGGTTCCGATGAATCTGCTGCGCGGCAAAACCAAGGCGGATTATCTGAACACTGGACAATGGTCGAAGAAGGCCATTTCCGAGGCCAAGAAGTTCTGTCAGGTCAACGTGGTCGCCAGTTCCGAGGCGGGCAACTTCACTACCGTACCGGCCCGCGAGACCTGGAAGTGCGATCCCGAGGCCGCCTATCTGCACTGCACGCCGAACGAGACCATCAACGGCGTCGAGATGCACCAGGCCCCCGAAGTCGGCGTACCACTGGCGGCGGACATGTCATCCACTCTGCTGTCGCGCCCGCTGGACGTGAGCAAGTTCGGGGTGATCTATGCCGGTGCTCAGAAAAATATCGGCCCCGCCGGCCTGACGATTGTCATCGTTCGCGATGACCTGATCGGCCAGACCGTGGCGGCCACGCCGACCATGCTGGATTACGCGGCCATGGCCAAGGATGGGTCGATGTACAACACCCCGCCGACCTATGCCTGGTACATCGCCGGGCTGGTCTTCCAGTGGCTGAAGGCGCAGGGCGGTCTGGCGGCGATGGCCGAGCGCAACAAGGCCAAGGCTGATCTGCTGTACAAGGCCATCGACGAATCCGGCTTCTACAAAAACCCGGTGGACCCCGTCTACCGTTCCTGGATGAACGTGCCATTTACCCTGCCCGACGAGGCACTGGAAAAGCCGTTCCTGGCCGAAGCCAAGAGCGCCGGACTGCTGACGCTATCTGGCCACCGTTCGGTCGGCGGGATGCGCGCCAGCCTCTACAACGCCCTGCCACTGGAAGGGGTCAAGGCGTTGGTGGACCTTATGGCTGATTTCCAGAAACGGCGCGGCTGATTTTTCGCCTCCCACCCTCCCCTCGCCGTGGGGAGGGGTTCTTTAATTTGTTCATTCCAACCAGAATTAGCCAGACGATGTACAAAATCCTGACTCTGAACAATATTAGCGTTTCCGGTCTGGAGCGCTTGCCCCGCGACCGCTATGAGATCGCTTCCGAAATCCAGAACCCCGACGCCATACTGTTGCGTTCCTACAGCATGCACGACTGGCCGGTTCCCGCCAGCCTCAAGGCGGTGGGCCGCGCCGGCGCCGGCGTCAACAACATTCCCGTGCCCCAGATGACCGCCAAGGGCATTTGCGTGTTCAACGCCCCCGGCGCCAACGCCAACGCCGTCAAGGAACTGGTGCTGGCCGGCATGTTGCTGGCCGCCCGCAACCTCTGCTCGGCCTGGGACTACGCCCGCAAGCTGCAAGGGACCGACGCCGAACTGTCCAAACAGGTCGAGTCCGGCAAGAAGCAATTCGTCGGTATCGAACTGCCCAACCGCACCCTGGGCGTGATCGGGCTGGGCGCGATCGGCGTCAAGGTGGCCAACGCCGCCCGCGCGCTGGGGATGCGGGTGATCGGCTACGACCCGCACATCACCGTCAGCAACGCCTGGCAACTGTCCTCACAGGTCGAGCAGGCGCTGAGCGTCAACGAGATGGCGGCGCAGGCCGATTTCATGACCCTGCACGTGCCGCTGAACGACGCCACCCGCCAGTTGATTAACGCGCCTCTGCTGAAGAGCGCCAAGCCCGGCTTGATTCTGCTGAACTTCTCACGCGAGGGCGTGGTGGACGAGGAAGCCATTCAAGATGCCTTGCAGGCCGGCAAGCTGAAATCCTATGTCTGCGATTTCCCCACCAGCCGGCTGAAAGACCACCCGCACGTCATCATGTTGCCGCATCTGGGCGCTTCCACTGCCGAGGCCGAAGACAACTGCGCGATCATGGTGGCCGATCAGGTACGGGATTATCTGGAGAGCGGGACCGTCCACAATGCGGTCAATTTCCCGGAAATGGCCATGCCACGCAATGGCGGACCACGCCTGGCCATCGTCAACGCCAATGTTCCGCACATGATCGAACGCATATCCAAGGCGATTTCCGAGGCTGGGATCAATATCCTGGACATGCTGAACAAATCGCGTGGCGAAATCGCCTGCACCCTGGTGGACACCGCAGCCCCGGTATCGGACGAAGTGGTGGCGCAGATCACCGCCGTACAGGGCGTTTTGAGCGTGCGGGTGCTGTAGGAGGAGCAGGCATGCAGACATCGGGGGGCAGGATATTTTCTGTCCGCCGATGCCTCACCCCCTGCTCCGTGCTCCCTGCGTAATATCGAGATACGCCAGCCAGTAGCGGGATAAATCCCGAATGCAGTCGGCCCGGGTCAGCAGCGTAGCCATGTCGGCCTTGACCCGCTCGACGTTGGGCAGCAGGGCGGCCAGGCCAGCGTGCAGTTCGCTCAGATGCTTGCTGCGATTGGAAGCGATAATGGCGATCCGGGTCGTCAGCAGGCGAACGCGCAAATACAGCAGGTCGCCGGGCACAGCGATATGGCGTGGGTCATGCCTCTCGTCCGGGTTCGGCGCCATGTCCTTTTTATCCAGCAGAGAGGCTTCCAACCCCTCCACCCGGGACAGCATCATACTGATGTGGCTCTGGGTAGTGGTCCGGTGCGCCAGTGGCTCCAGCACCGCCATTTTCTCCTCCAATACCCGCAGCCGTTCCTGCACGCCCGTCCGCAACCGGTCGATCTCGCAGTCGGTTTCCACCAGATGCTGATCCAATTCTTGCAACCGCGCTTCGAGGCCATCAAGAAATTCGCGCAGTTGCCCGGATAGAACCCGTTCCAGCGCCAAGGTGCTGAATCGCTCCCAGAGGGTATCGGTCCGGCCATGCAACTGTTCCAGACCATGACGCAGACCGACGATCCGATCCAGGATTTCTCGCACGCTCTGCTCGTGAGCGGCGCGATCCTGAGCGCTCCAGGTTTCCGCTATGAACGCTTCTTGCTTAAACCCGCAGGAAAGGCCGGCCGACAGCTCATCGTTTTGGGTTTGCGGGCTATCGGTTTCCACGCGGAACGTCTCCAGAGCCGGCAAGGCAAAATCTCCGAGGGCAAACGCGCGGTGACGGTTCGATCATGCGTTCAATCCTGATAGGTCCAACCTTCGGGAAAGCCGTGAATAACCTCATGGATGTCGTAAGCGCAAAAGTCCTGTTCGGGCAGACCAGGAAACATTTCCTGAGCCTTCGCTTCCGCCTGCTGTTCGTTGTTCGCCAGGATAAGCGCGACATTGAGCAATTTATCGGAACCCGGGTCTTCCACCACGATGAGATAAGGTTTCATGGATACTCTCTCTTGCAGTTTTCGGATTGAGCATTGGTGATGGTTTCGTCTGCTCAATATACACCACGCGAGCGCGAACGACCGCCAGCGGATCAGGAGTAACGGTGGACGCGGAACTGGTGATCCGACTCGCGGATGATATCGCCGACATGGAGGTTGAACACGCCGGTTCGGCGTTCGGTGAAGTATTCGCGCAAGGTTTCCCGCACCACGGTGAAGGCGAGTTGCTCCCAGGGGATTTCCTCCTCGGCGAACAACCCCACCTCCAGACTTTCCGCGCCCGGGCTGGCAGCACCATCCCGGAGTTGGCCACGGAACATCAAATATACCTGGCTGACGTGTAGCAATGAGTATAAGCCGTACAGAGTCAGATTTTCGACTACGGCGTTGGCTTCCTCCAGCGCCTCGCGCATTGCCGCCGCCACCGCCGATTCCCCATTCTCCATGAAGCCGGCCGGCAAGGTCCATAAACCGTAGCGCGGTTCGATGGCGCGCCGGCACAGCAGGAGGCGACCCTGCCATTCGGGAATGCAGCCGGCGACGATTTTCGGGTTCTGATAATGAATGGCGTCGCAGGTATCGCAGACATGCCGGGGCAGATTATCACCGGTGGGGATGCGCAGGGTGACGGGAGCGCCACACAGGCTGCAAAATTTCATCTAACGAGATCCTTACCGAACGGGTTGTTGATTCTGGCCACGATTATTTGACCATTCCCTCCATGAACGCCATACCCCCAACGCCGGTTCCACCGCCGAATCACTCTCTGTCATGACGGGTGGCGAACGGATCAGGTTCTGCCTGATCCCAGCATCCCTCAAACCCCGATCATCCTCCGAACCGGCCCGGTAACACCTCCTTCAGCTTGGCGCACGCCTCGCGCAGCATCTGTTCGGTCGTCGCCCAGTCCACGCAGGCGTCGGTGATCGAAACGCCGTATTTCAGTTGCGAGCGGTCGGCCGGAATCACTTGATTGCCCCAAGCCAGGTTGCTCTCGATCATGAAGCCCACGATGGAACGATTCCCTTCCAGAATCTGATGCACACAGTCCTTCATGACCAGCGGCTGCAAGGCCGGATCCTTGCGGGCATTGGCGTGGCTGCAATCCACCACGATGTTGGGCGGCAACTTGTTTTTGGTCAGTTCCTTCTCGCACAGGGTGATGGTCACGGTGTCGTAGTTGGGACCTTCGGAGCCACCGCGCAACACCACATGACCGTAGTGGTTACCCGTGGTGCGGACCACCGCTGACTGGCCGTTGGCGTTGATACCGAGGAAGCTGTGCGGCTGGGAGGCGGACTGCAGGGCGTTGATCGCCACTTCCAGGCTGCCGTTGGTGCCATTCTTGAAGCCGACCGGGGTGGACAGACCGCTGGCCATTTCCCGGTGGGTCTGCGATTCGGTGGTGCGGGCGCCGATGGCGGTCCAGGCCAGCAGGTCGTCCAGATATTGCGGGCAGAGCGGATCCAGCGCCTCGGTGCCGGTGGGCAAGCCCAGTTCGGCGATTTCCAGCAGCAGGGCGCGGGCAATTTGCAAGCCCTCGGCGATATCGAAGGAGTCATCCAGGTGGGGATCGTTGATCAGGCCCTTCCAGCCGACCGTGGTCCGGGGCTTCTCGAAATACACCCGCATGATCGGAAACAGGGTATCGCTCACCTCATCGACCAGCGCACGCAACCGCCGCGCGTAGTCGCGGGCTGCCGCGACATCGTGAATCGAACAGGGACCGACTACCACGAACACCCGATGATCCCGATGGTCGAGGATATTCCGCACGGTCTGGCGGGCGGCGAGCACGGTGGCTTCGGCGGTCGGCGTTATCGGCAGTTGTCGCTTGATCTCCTCGGGAGTGGGCAGTACCTGGTAGGCAGCGACATTGAGATTGTTGAGCAGATTCGAAGACATGGGTGTTTCCAAAGGGGAAGGTAAAAGTGAAGCGAGTTCGGTGGGGGATGGGGTGGGCTTTTGCAGCATCCTCAGTCCCCCCGCAGGCTGATGATCGGCCAGCCGCGCTCCCGGGCGCATTCGGCCAGGATGGCGTCGGGATCCACCGCCACCGGACAGGTAACCTGGTCAAGCAGTGGCAGGTCGTTGTGGGAATCGCTATAGAACCAGCTATCGGCGAGGTCGTGGCCGGTCGCATCCAGCCATTCGCTCAATCGTTCCACTTTGCCATGCCGGAAACAGGGGATGCCGCGCGAGCGGCCAGTGTAGCGTCCATTGGCGAATTCGGGTTCGGTCGCCAGCAGATGCGGTACTCCCAACCGTTCGGCGATGGGTTCGGTGATGAAGCGGTTGGTGGCGGTGATGATCAGCAGGGTATCGCCGGCCGCGCGGTGCTGGTCCAACAACTCCGTCGCCTTGGGCAACAGGATCGGCTGGATTTTCTCCTCCATGAATCGCACCCGCCATTTTAGCAGTTCGGCCAGCGGGTTTTCCGCCAGGGGCCGCAGCATGAACGCCAGAAACGCATCAATGTCCAGCGTACCGGCGCGGTACTGGTCGTAGAAGTGCTGGTTCTCACGTTCGTAATACTCACCGTCCACCAAGCCCTGCTCGACCAGAAACCGGCCCCACAGATAATCACTGTCGCCACCCAATAGCGTGTTGTCGAGATCGAAAATCGCCAGACTCATGATGGTGTTAATGATCCTCTCACGCCGGCTCAGCCCAGACCGTATTGCCGGAGCTTCTTGCGCAGCGTGCCACGGTTGATGCCGAGAATGATAGCCGCCCTGGTCTGGTTGCCACCGGTGAACTTCATCACGATATCCAGCAGGGGCGGCTCCACCTCGCGCAGCACCAGATCGTACAGATTGCTGGGCGCCT
>JBDHRD010000242.1:0-4064 GCA_039807425.1 Candidatus Contendibacter sp.
ACCATGATCGACGGCGCGCTGTTCCAGCAGGAAGTGGACGAGCGCAAGGTGATGGCGGTGCCGATGGTCTTCCTCAACGGCCAACTCTTCGGCCAGGGCCGGATGGAACTGGGCGAAATCCTGGCGAAAGCCGACACCGGCGCGGCGGCGCGCGACGCGCAGAACCTGTCGGCCAAGGCGCCCTTCGACGTACTCGTGGTCGGCGGTGGGCCGGCGGGCGCGGCGGCGGCGATCTATGCCGCGCGCAAGGGTATCCGCACCGGCATCGTCGCCGAACGGTTCGGCGGCCAGGTCATGGACACGCTCGGCATCGAAAACTTTATCTCGGTCAAGGAGACCGAAGGACCCAAGCTGGTGATGGCGCTTGAGGAGCATGTCAAACAGTACGAGATTGACGTGATGAACCACCAGCGCGCCGCGAAGGTAACGCCGGGCGATCTGGCCGAAGTGCGACTCGAGAACGGTGGGGTGCTGAAGGCCAAGACGGTGATCCTCGCCACCGGCGCGCGCTGGCGCACCATGAACGTGCCCGGCGAGAAGGAATTGATGGCCAAGGGCGTAGCCTTCTGCCCGCACTGCGACGGCCCGCTGTTCAAGGGCAAGCGGGTGGCGGTGATCGGTGGCGGCAACTCGGGCGTCGAAGCCGCGATTGACCTCGCCGGCATCGTCTCCCATGTCACCTTGCTGGAATTCGCCGACGATCTGCGCGCTGACGCGGTGCTGCAAAAGAAACTCTACAGCCTGCCCAACGTCAAGGCGATCAAGGGTGCGCAGACTACCGAAGTAACCGGCAAGGATCGGGTCAGCGGCCTGATGTACCAGGACCGGGCCTCGGGCGAGACGCACTGGGTCGAACTCGAAGGCATCTTCGTGCAGATCGGTCTGCTGCCGAACACCGATTTTCTCAAGGGTACGGTCGAACTGACCCGCTTCGGCGAAATTATCGTCGATGACAAGGGCCACACGTCGGTTCCCGGCGTATTCGCGGCCGGCGACTGCACCACGGTGCCGTACAAGCAGATCATCATCGCCATGGGCGAAGGGGCGAAGGCGTCGCTGTCGGCTTTCGATCACCTCATTCGCACGTCGGCGCCAGCCTGAATCCCCCACTCCGCTCCTCTGCAAAAAAAGCATTGAAACGTGTGATCCGTGGGATGCGGTGAGGGACAAACCGTATCAACCGCATCGTTGGTGATCGATGCGGTTCTCTTCGTTCACCGCATCCTACGACTACGACTTCATTCCAGCCTCCCCGGTAACAGTCAAAATTTACCGGGGATCGGTAATGGTTCTTCTTCGCGGCTGGTGCTTGGGATTACCAAAATTCAGTATAAAATGATATGGCTTGGAGAAAGATTTCGCGTCAATAGTCACCTTCTAAACCCCCTGCCCCATCCGCCGGAGGGTGCGAGGCAGCGGCTGGGAAATTGCCGTCCTGTTCGACCATGAAATCTTCGATTTAACCCATGTGAATCAGGACGGCACGACGAAGCCGGTGAACAAGCCCCAAGGATTCCAGCCATGAGCGCCAACCTTCGCGCCATCCTGACCGCCATCGCTGGCTTTGCCGCCGTACTGCTGGTTATCTGGGGCGTGAACCACAAAATCGTCCAGCCCGCTTTCGTGGCGCTGGAGCAAGCTCAGGCCCTGGAGGATGGCGCGCGCGCTCAGGCAGCCATCCAGAGCGAACTGCGGCAACTGGACCAGAAATTGGCCGACTGGGCCGAATGGGACGACGCCTACGCCTTCGCCAAGAGCCGCGATCCGGCCTTTATCCAGTCCAATCTCGGTAATTGGAATACGCTGGAAAAAAACACCCATTTAAACCTGTCCCTCATTGTCGACCGCCAGGGGCGACGCCTGTACGCCAGCGGCTACGATTCCGACCTGGGCGGGGCGGTACTCCCGGCGGCGTTCGCGGGCGAGTCGCCGGCGATCTGGGCCACGCTCCGGCCTACGCTGGAACAGGAGCAAGCCCGCACTGGTCTACTGCTGACCGAGTACGGCCTGCTGCTGCTGGCGGCCCGCCCCATCCTGACCACGCAGGGTACAGGACCGGCGCGCGGACTGCTGGCCTTCGGCCGGTTTCTGGACGAACCGCTGCGGCAGGCGCTGGCCGAACAGACCCAGGTCGCGTTCGACCTGCTGCCCGCAGGCGATCCCCGTCTGGCGGCAGCGGAACGCGACTATCTGGCCACCCTGCCCGCGGGCCAACCCGAGCTGCGGCCGGGCCCGGCCGGGGCCGGGTTTGTGTACGCAGTGCTCCCGGATCTGACCGGCCAACCGGTGGCCTTGTTGCGCACCCCCATCCGGCAGGCGATCTCGACGACAGCGCGGCAGACCAGTCGCGCCCTGGTGGGCGCCCTGGGGTTGAGCGCCCTGCTACTGCTGCTGGGTCAGGCCGTGTGGTCGAACCGGGTGCGACAGGGCGGGACGAAGGCCACGGTGGCCGCCTGGGGCACTGCCACTCTGGCGGTCCTGATCGGTCTGACCCTGACCGTTAGCCTGGCTTGGGACCTGAGCCGGCGGGACCTGCTCGGTTCGGATGACTTCACGGTCCATCTGATGGGCGGCGCCATCACGCTGCTGCTGGCGTCGTATCTGTTCGCGCTGGTTGCCCGGCGGCAGGAAGCCGAAATCCTGGCCGCGACGCGCACGACCGAACTGCAGGCGAGCGAGGAAAGACACCGGATCGTCACCCTGCTGACCGGCCAGATGATCTACGACTACGACTGTCTGACCGGCCGGATCCAGTGGGCTGGAGCTATCGCAACGCTCACCGGCCAGGACGCCGCGGCGTTCACCGCCGTCGATATCGACGCCTGGGCGGCGCGCATTCACCCCGAGGATCGATCCCACGCACTCGACCGGTTGCACCAGGCCATGGCCGCCGGCGCCGCCTACACGGTCGAGTATCGCTTCCGGCACGGCGACGGCGCGTACCGCTGGATCGCGGATCACGGCGCGTTCCTGATGGACGAGCATGGAACCGCCCGGCGGATGCTGGGCGCCATGAAGGATGTCACCGAGCGCAAGCAGGTGGAGGCGGCGCTCGAGGCGCGCGAGGCACAGTTGCGCACCTTGATCGACGCCATGCCCGATATCGTGTGCTTCAAGGATAGCGACGGGCGCTGGCTACAAGCCAACGCCTTCGACCTGCGGCTGTTCGGCCTGGGAGGCATGGCCTATCAGGGCAAAACCGACGTGGAACTGGCCCAGTACAGCCCGTTTTACCGCGAGGCATTCCTGCGGTGCCAGGAAACGGACGAACTCGCCTGGCAACGGGCCGAACCCAGCCGGGGCGACGAGCGCATTCCCCAGCCGGACGGGACCGAGAAAATTTTCGATGTGATCAAAATTCCGCGGTTCGACGACCAGGGCCGCCGCCAGAGCCTGGTGGTCGTGGGCCGCGACATCACCGACCGCCAGCGCGCCGAACACCAGCTCCGTCAATCCGAAGAGAAATTCGCCAAGATTTTCTTCACCACGCCGGACGTGGTGATGATCTCGCGCCAGCGGGATGGGTTGCTGCTCGACGTCAATCCCGGCTTCGAGGCCGTCACCGGCTATTCGCGGGAGGAAGCGGTCGGCTACTTCACCGGGGAGTTGGGGCTGTGGGCCGATCCGTCCGACCGGGACCGGATGGTGAACGACCTGCGCGTTGACGGCGAGGTGCTGTACCGCGATTTCGCCTTCCGGCGCAAGGATGGCGTCTTGCGCACTGGCCGATATTCCGCCCGCCTCCTCAGCGTCGAGGATGAACCGACCGTGCTGTTCGTCATGCAGGACGTGACCGAACGCCAGCAGGCCGAGGCGACCCTGCGCCAGCGCGATCACCTGCTGCAAGCCACGGCCGACGCCATGACGCTGTTGCTGTCCGGGCGCGACCTGGACGAAACCGTCGGCGCGGCGCTGGCGACGCTGGGTCAGGCGGTGGCGGCGGACCGGGTGTACATTTTCGAAAATCACGCCGATCCGATCACCGGTGCGCTGCTCGCGAGCCAGCGGTACGAATGGTGCGTCGACACGGCCATCCCGCAGTTCGACAATCCCAAAGTACAGCA
>JBDHRD010000243.1:0-3996 GCA_039807425.1 Candidatus Contendibacter sp.
GCCTGCTCCCGCGCCGCGCGGCCGCGCGGCCCCTCGAAGTAAGCCTGAATCAGCGGATGCTCCGCCCGAGTCAATTCCCGCATCGGTGCGTAGCCGATCACCCGCTTCTCGCCCAGAAACGCCACCCGGTCGGTAGCGCTCCACAGAGTATCCAGGTCGTGGGTCACCATCACCACCGTCAGACCGAGAGACTCCTTGAGTTGCACCACCAGTTCGTCGAACGCCCCGGCGCTGACCGGATCCAGTCCGGCAGTCGGCTCGTCCAGAAACAGCAGCGCCGGATCCAGCGCCAGCGCCCGCGCCAGCGCGGCCCGTTTCAACATGCCGCCGCTCAGTTCGCGCGGCAGCTTGGCGCCGGCATCCGCTGGCAATCCGGCCAGTGCGATCTTGAGATCGGCGATGTCCGCGATTTGCGCCGCCGGCAGGCGGGTATGCTCGCGCAGCGGCACCGCCACGTTCTCCCGCACCGTCAGCGAACTGAACAGCGCCCCCTGCTGGAACAGCATCCCGAACCGCCGGCGCAGCCGAAACGCGGCGGTTTCGCTGATGCCGACGATCTCCTGGCCGAACAGCTCGATGGAACCGGCCGCCGGTTGCAGCAGCATGATAATCGCTCGCAACAGCGTGGTCTTGCCGGAGCCGCTACCGCCGACCAGGGCGACGATTTCTCCGCGCTGGATGTCGAGATCCAAATTGTCGTGGATGACCATCGCGCCAAACCGGGTGCGCAAACCGCGCACCGCGATCACGGTATCGGTATCGGGCGGATTCACGCTCAACGCCATAACCCCACACTGCCCAGCACCACCGAGAACAGGGCATCGGCGGCGATGACCAGGAAGATCGACTGCACTACGCTGACCGTGGTGTGCCGGCCGACGCTGTCGGCCCCGCCGCGCACCTGAAAGCCCTGATAACAGCCCACCAGGGCGATGATGGCGGCGAACACCGGCGTCTTGCCGATGCCGAGCAGAAACGAAGTCGGCGTCACGACCTGTGGGAAACGGTCGAGAAAATCGCTGAAGCTTACGTCCAACATGACTTGCGCCATCACCATGCCGCCCAGCACGCTGAGCGCATCGGCGAACACCGTCAGCAGCGGCAGGGCGATGGTCAGCGCCAGCAGCTTGGGCAGCACCAGCAGGTCCATGGGCGGAATGCCGATGGTGCGCAGGGCGTCCACTTCCTCGGTGATTTGCATGGTGCCAATCTGGGCGGTGTAGGACGAGCCGGTACGGCCGGCGACGATGATGGCGGTGATCAGCGGCGCCAGTTCCCGCAACATGGTCAGCGACACCAGTTCGACGATGAAGATGTTGGCGCCGTAAAACTTGAGCTGCTGCCCGCCCTGATAGGCGATCACCACACCCATCACGAATGACAGCAGCGCGACAATGGGCAGGGCGTAAACGCCAGCGGTTTCAATGTTGCCGAATAGCGCCCGCCAGCGAAACCGGCCGGGGCGCACCGCCAACCGCGCCAACGCCAGCGCCGCCTCGCCGATAAACGCCAGGAATTCGAGGGCTTGGCGGGCGCGCGACCCGACCCGCCGGCCCACTTGTTCCAGTGCGCCCCGAGCTACGGGGGGGGACGGAACCGCTCCGGCGCTGGCGCGGCGCTCCCGGACCAGGTCCAGCAGCGCCTGATGCTCCTCGCGCAGGTTGATCAGGCGAATCGGGTGGCCCGCTTTTTCCCGATCGGCAACGATGCCGACCAATCGCAGCGCGCCGGTCGTATCGATCGTCTGGATGCCGGAACCATCCAGCCGCATCTCGCCCGCCGGCCAGCGAAGACCACGCAGTTGCCTGTCCAGCGCCTCGATGCCATGCAGCGTCCAGTCGCCTTCGCAGCGATACTGCCCGGCATCCTGGCAAATAGTGGCCGGGTGGATGCTGGGCGGAGCAGAGAGTACGGCCATGTTTAAACAATCACCAGCCGGATCGGCCTCAGCGTGGATTCAGCCGCCGCCAGGTCGCGGGATCCTGCTGGCTGCCGGATTTTTCCCAGATGCCGCGCCGGGCCCGCCGGGCCTCGGCCTCGGCCTGCCGGTAGTCGGGTGAATCATTGTACTGCTCGTACACCCTCGCCCGCCCCTGCCGGACCATTTCCAGACCGGCGTCGCGCTGATCAACCAATACCTGGGCGACCACCCGGCCATAGCGATCCTCATCCACCACCCGCAAGCGCACCGAACCGAAGCGGGGCAACAGACCACGGAACGCTTCGCGCGAGCGGTCGCCCCACGGCTCCTGGCTCATTTCCGGGGCATCGACGCCAAACACCCGGACCTTGACTTCGCCATTTGGGCAACTGGCGGTGAGCGTGTCGCCGTCGTAAACCGATTTAACGCTGCACACCAGTTCCGTCCCCTTGGCCAGCCCCGAGGTGGGCGCCTTGGGTTCGTGCAGGAAGTAGCTGACCGCGATGACGCCGACCGTCAGCCCACCGATCACCCAGGGCGAACGGTTCTTGCGGCGGCGGGTGCGGTTCAGTTCGCCGCGCAGCGTTTGTTGCAACAGTTTCAGCAGGTCTTGTTTCATGGAGGATGCCGATAGGATGGGCGAGGTATTGGCTGAGGGTGGATACAGTTTAGGGTAATTGATTTTTGCCGAAAATCGGGTGTTTGTTATATGGTGGGCGCGAGGGAATCAGAATCTTCGGCCATCTTTCCTCCCCCTCGGTTAGGTTGCACCTCCAAGGGTACGAAATTTCGAGGATCCCGCCACTCTCCCGCAAGTCAATTACCAAGCGCTGGACTCAACTTTGGCCGGAATGATGATCAAGGCCTACACCATCAACCCTCAACAGCAGGTATAGAAAAAACGGCCGGCTATTTATTTACGACACCTAACAAAACAGCAAACACCGAGACCTCGCGCCCATGTCCACCACCCTGAACCTTGCCCTCGATCTGATCTGCCAGCCCTCGATCACGCCGGAGGATGCCGGATGTCAGGAAATTCTGATCGCCCGGCTCGAAACCCTCGGCTTCCGGGTGGAACGACTACGGTTCGGCGCGGTGGATAATTTCTGGGCGCGATTCGGTAGCCAGGAGCCATTATTCGCCTTCGCCGGGCACACCGACGTGGTGCCACACGGCCCATTGGAGCAGTGGCAATCGCCGCCATTTGCCCCGGAAATCCGCGACGGGTTCCTGTACGGACGCGGCGCGGCAGACATGAAAGGCAGCCTGGCGGCGATGATCACCGCCTGCGAGCGCTTCCTCGCTGCCCATCCGCAGCCGCGTGGCTCCCTCGCCTTCCTGATCACCAGCGACGAGGAAGGACTTGCAGTCGATGGCACGGTCCGGGTGATCGAGCGGTTGGAAGGGCGCGGCGAGAAAATCCGCTGGTGCCTGGTGGGCGAGCCGTCCTGTTTGGCCCAACTGGGCGATACGATCAAAAACGGCCGGCGCGGTTCGTTGAACGGCCGGCTGGTCCTGCGCGGCGTGCAAGGCCACGTCGCCTACCCGCATCTGGCGCAGAACCCCATCCATGCGGTCGGCGCAATCCTGACCAACCTCACTGACCAGGTCTGGGATGGGGGTCACGAGCATTTCCCGCCCACCTCGTTCCAGATTTCCAACCTGCGTTCCGGGACCGGCGCGGACAACGTCATTCCCGGCGATCTGGAGATGCTGTTCAATTTCCGCTTCTCGCCGGCGGTGACAATCGAACAGCTTCGGGAACGCACTAGGCTGATTGTCGAAACCGCCCTGCTCAACGAAGAAATCAAGACCGGCCAGGTCTTCCAGTACGATCTGGAATGGCGGCCGCCCGGCTTGCCGTTCTTCACTCCACCCGGCGATCTGGTGGCCGCCGCCGTCACCGCGATTCGCGCCGAAACTGGCCTGGAACCAGAACTTTCCACCAGTGGCGGCACCTCGGACGGTCGCTTCATCGCCCCCACCGGCGCGCAGGTCATCGAACTGGGGCCGCTCAACGCCACCATCCATAAAATCAACGAGCGGGTTGCAACCGCCGATCTCGAACGGCT
>JBDHRD010000244.1:0-3981 GCA_039807425.1 Candidatus Contendibacter sp.
CGGTGGCCGCCGGTTTGCTCCAGCGCCGCCCGAATCAGCACCCGCTCGAAGCTGGGCAGAGCCGTTTCCAGCAGATTTTGTTCGCCGCGGGCCAGGCTCTGGGTCGCCCACGTCCGCAGCGCCACCTCCCAGGCGTTGCCTTCGGTCGTGACGGGGACCCGTTCCCGCAGCTCGACCGGCAAATCCTCCAGATGAATTTCCCGGCCCGAAGCCATCACCGTCAGCCAGCGGCACAGATTTTCCAATTGCCGGACATTGCCAGGCCAGTCGAGACCGCTGAGGGTGCTCTCGGTCTCCTGGCGCAGGATTTTCGGTTCGACTCCTAACTCCCGCGCCGCCTGGCCCAGGAAATGCCGAGTCAACAGCGGAATGTCCTTGCGTCGCCGGTTGAGCGACGGCAGTTGAATCCGGATCACATTGAGCCGGTGGTAGAGGTCTTCGCGGAACAGACCGTCGCGGACCCGCTGCTCCAGATTCTGATGGGTGGCGGCGATCACCCGCACGTCCACCCGGGTCGGCGTGTGCCCGCCCACCCGGTAAAACTCGCCCTCGGCCACCACCCGCAACAACCGGGTTTGCAATTCCGCTGGCATGTCGCCGATTTCGTCCAGGAACAGGGTGCCACCATTGGCCTGCTCGAATCGCCCCTGCCGGGTCGCCTGCGCCCCGGTGAACGCGCCGCGCTCGTGGCCGAACAGTTCCGACTCCAGCAGATCGCGGGGAATGGCGGCGGTGTTGATGGCGATGAACGGCCGGTCGGCGCGCGGGCTGTGCCGGTGCAGGGCGCGAGCCACCAGCTCCTTGCCGGTGCCGGATTCGCCGGTGATCAACACCGTGATGTTGGAGCGCGACAGCCGGCCGATAGCGCGGAACACCTCCTGCATCGCCGGCGCCTCGCCGATGATTTCGGGCAAGGGTTCCGCCGGTTCCGCCGGTTCGGTGCGCTGGCGGTGGGCCAGGCAGGCGCGGCGCACCAGCGCCACGGCCTCGTCCACGTCGAACGGTTTGGGCAGATACTCGAACGCGCCGCCCTGATAGGCCGACACCGCGCTGTCAAGGTCGGAATGGGCGGTCATGATGATCACCGGCAGTTCCGGCGCCCGCTCGCGCAATCGGGACATCAGTTCCAGACCACTCATGCCCGGCATGCGGATGTCGGCCACGACCGCATCCGGTCGCTCCTGTTCGAGCGCGTCCAGCACGCCGGTGGCGCTCTCGAACATCGTCACCGTCATGTTGTCGCGTTGCAGGGCCTTCTCCAACACCCAGCGGATCGCGCGGTCGTCGTCGATCACCCAAATCTGTTCTTTTCTGCTCATCCGGTTTTTCCCAAGGGCAATAGCAGCGTGAAAATGGTCTCGCCGGGCCGGCTGGCGCATTCGATCAAACCACCATGCTGGGCGACGATGTTTTGGGCGATGGACAGGCCCAGCCCGGTGCCATCGGGTCGGCCGCTGATCATCGGATAGAAAATCTGTTCCTGTTGCGCGGGCGGAATGCCGGGACCGTCATCCACGACATCCAGCCGCACGACCAGCTTGTGGCGTTTAGCGCCGATGGTGTACTGGCGCTGCACCCGGGTCCGCAGGGTGATGACGCCCCGTCCGCGTTCGTGCAGCGCCTGGGCGGCGTTGCGCACCACATTGAGCACCGCCTGGATCAGCCGGTCAGCATCGCCCCACAGCGGCGGAATGCTGGGATCGTAGTCGCGCTCGATGCGGATGCCGGGGCAGGCCTCGGCCTCCACCAGCCCGCAAACCCGCTCCAGGATTTCGTGAATGCTGACCTCGCCGTGAGTCGGCAACTGGTTGGGACCCAGCATCCGGTCCACCAGATTGCGCAGCCGGTCGGCCTCGCCGATGATGATGCCGGTGTACTCGCGCAGCGCCGGGTCCGGCAATTCCCGTTCCAGCAACTGGGCCGCCCCGCGCAGACCGCCCAACGGATTCTTGATCTCGTGCGCCAGATTGCGCACCAGCGCCCGGGCGGTGTGATGCTGGGCCAGGATGTGCTCCTCGCGGCTGATCCGCAGCCGCCAGTCCACCTGCCGCAGTTCCAGCAGCAGCTCAGCGGGCGGATCGCGCTCCAGCAGGGGCGCGGCGGTACAGTCCACGGTCACGACCCGTTCCAGGGGAAAGGTCAGTTGCAACTCCCGCTCGATGTAGGGATGACCGCTCTCCAGACAGTGCCGCAGTCCGGCGATGAACGGTTCGGCGCCGACGATCAGTTCCGGCAGCGCCAGCTTGTGGGCCTTGCGGAAACTTAGCTCGAACAACGTTTCCGCCGCCGGATTCATGAATACCAGCCGCAACCGCCGGTCGAGCACCAGTGCGGCGATGCTTAGACTTTCCACTACCCGGCGTTGGTAATTTCTCAGCATGGTCGCCCCTTTTCCCGGATCACTCGCGGTACCGCAAACGCCAAACCGGTCTGGACCCGCGCGATCATGACGCCCTAATGCACTGTAATAGTGCAATACATTCCTAACAAAAACGCCCCCTGCCGGGGGCGTTGTCGCAAACCCATTCGAGCGGCGTTCATTCCACAACGCCGCGCCATGCCCCTTACAGGCTGTAGTACAGATCGAACTCGACCGGATGCGTGGTCATCCGGAGCCGGGTGACTTCCTCGTTCTTGAGGTTGATGTAGGCGTCAATCAGATCGTTAGTGAACACGCCGCCCTTGATGAGGAACTCGCGGTCGGCGTCCAGCGCGGCCAGCGCCTCGTCGAAGTAGAAGCAGACCTTGGGAATCTGCTTTTCCTCTTCCGCCGGCAAGTCGTAGAGATCCTTGTCCATCGGATCACCCGGATGGATCTTGTTCAGAATCCCGTCCAGCCCGGCCATCATCATCGCGGCGAAGGCCAGATACGGATTGGCGGTCGAGTCGGGGAACCGCACTTCGATGCGGCGGCCCTTCGGACTGCTGACATACGGGATGCGGATCGACGCTGAACGGTTGCGCGCCGAGTAGGCCAGCATCACCGGTGCTTCAAAGTGGGGCACCAGCCGCTTGTAGCTGTTGGTGGAGGCGTTGGTGAAGGCGTTCAGCGCCTTGGCATGCTTGATGATGCCACCGATGTAATACAGCGCGGTTTCGGACAGGCCGGCGTACAAATCACCGGCGAACAGATTGACGCCACCCTTGGCCAGCGACTGGTGGACGTGCATGCCGCTGCCATTGTCGCCGACCAGCGGCTTGGGCATGAAGGTGGCCGTTTTACCGTAGCTCTGGGCCACGTTCTGGACCACGTATTTCAACACCTGCACCTCGTCGGCCTTGCGCACCAGGGTGTCGAACGCGACACCGATTTCACACTGGCCAGCGGTGGCGACTTCATGGTGGTGTACTTCTACCTTCAAGCCGGCCTGCTCCAGCGCTAGGCACATGGCGGAGCGGATGTCGTGCAGCGAATCGACTGGCGGCACCGGGAAATAGCCGCCCTTGATGCCGGGCCGGTGGCCGAAGTTGCCGCCCTCGTAGGCGCGTTCGGAATTCCAGCCAGCCTCGGAAGAATCGATCTTGTAAAAACAGCCGCTGATGTCGGCGCCCCAGCGAATGTCATCGAAGATGAAAAATTCGTTTTCCGGGCCGAAGTAGGCGGTATCGGCGATGCCGGTGGATTTCAGGTAGGCCTCGGCGCGGCGGGCCAGCGAGCGCGGATCGCGCTCGTACCCCTGCATGGTGTTGGGCTCGATGACATCGCAGGTCAGGATCAGGGTCGGCTCTTCAAAGAAGGGATCGACGAAGGCAGTGACGGGATCGGGCAGCAGAATCATGTCGGATTCCTGGATGCCCTTCCAGCCAGCGATGGACGAGCCGTCGAACATCTTGCCGTCCTCGAACACATCATCGTCCACGGCGCTGACGGGCACGGTGACGTGTTGCTCCTTGCCGCGGGTATCGGTGAAGCGATAGTCCACGAACTTGATGCCCTTTTCCTCGATCAGCTTCATCACATCGGCAGCATTCATTGTCATT
>JBDHRD010000025.1:0-23768 GCA_039807425.1 Candidatus Contendibacter sp.
GCCCGCACCGCCCTAAGCCAGGGCTACGATGTCAAGAAGACCGAAGTCGCTGGCATGGCCCAGCGCGGCGGCGTGGTCTCATCCCACGTCCGCTTCGGCCCCAAGGTCTACTCGCCCCAAATCGACGCCGGCGAAGCCGACCTGCTGATCGGTTTCGAGGCCGCCGAAGCCTTGCGCTGGTTGCCCTGGCTGCGTTCGACCGGCGTCGCCATGGTCAACACCCTGCGCATCGCCCCGCCGGTGGTCTCGGTCGGCCTGTACGACTACCCCGCCGACCCCATCGGCGATCTGGCGGCGGCGGGAATCGAAGTTCACGCCTTCGACGCCGGCGCTATCGCTGAGCAACTGGGCAATCCCAAACTGGTGAACACCATCATGCTGGGCGCGATCAGCGACTACCTCCCCTTCCCCGCCGAAGTGCTCAAGGCATCCATCATCGAGGGCTTCCGCGCCTACAAGCCCAAGTTGGCCGACATCAACGGCCAAGCCTTCGACGCGGGCCGGGAAGCCGGTCACGCCAAGGCGGTTTCCCAACAATCGTCGACTTGATCATCCATAATCAATGCGGGGATAAATTCCATGATGGCCCCCGCTCGACATCAATAACCCCAACAGGGAGAACACCACCATGAAAAACTCGTGGAAAACCGCATTGGCGGTCGCGTTGCTGCTCGCCGGCGTCAACCTCGCCAGCGCCGCCGAACCAATCAAGATCGGCTCCTTCCTGGCGGTGACTGGTCCTGCCTCGTTCCTGGGCGATCCCGAGTTGAAAACCCTGCAAATGTACGTTGAGGACCTCAACGCCAAGGGCGGCGTCAAGGGCCGGAAAATCGAGCTGATCCATTACGACACCAGCGGCAACGCCAAGGACGCGGTCAGCTTCGCCAAGCGGCTCGTGAAGGACGATAAGGTGGATTTGCTCATCGGCGGCACCAGTTCCGGCGACACCCTCGCGGTCATTCCCGACGTGGAAAAGGAAGGCATCCCGTTCATCTCGCTGGCCGGGGCGGTGGACATCGTCGAACCGGTCAAGAAATGGGTGTTCAAGACCCCGCACACCGACCGCATGGCTGTCGCCAAAATCTACGAGGATCTGCGCAAGCGCGGCCTCGCCAAGGTGGCGCTGATCAGCGGTGACGGCGGCTTCGACAAATCCGGCCACGAACAGTTGCTCAAACTCGCACCCCAGTATGGCATCACCATCGTCGCCGACGAGTTCTACGGCAACAAGGACAGCGACATGACCGCCCAGTTGACCAAGATCCGGGCCACCGACGCCCAGGCGATCATCAACTTTGGTTTCGGTCAGGCGCCAGCCATCGTCACCAAAAACATCAAGCAGCTCGGCATCACCCTGCCGCTCTACCAGTCCCACGGCGTCGGATCGAAGACCTTTATCGACCTGGCCGGCGAGGCGGCGGAAGGCGTGCGTCTGCCGGCGGCGGCGCTGGTAGTCGCCGAGCAACTGCCCGACACCGATCCTCAAAAACCGGTGCTGCTGGCCTACAAAAACAAGTACGAAGCCAAGTACGGGCCGGTATCCACCTTCGGCGGCCACGCCTACGACGGCCTGATGATTGCCGTGGCGGCCATCCAGCGGGCCGGCGGCGCCGACAAGGCCAAGGTGCGCGACCAGATCGAAAAGACCAAGGGATTCATCGGCACGGGCGGCGTGTTCAACATGAGTCCAGAAGACCATATGGGCCTGAACCTGGACGCCTTTAAAATGGTGGAGGTCCGCAACGGCTCCTGGAAGATCGTTCAGTAGCCCCCTACTCCAGCCCTCCCCCGCAAGTGGGGAGGGAGTCCATCGCCCATGCTCGATCAACTCTTCCAATTCCTGGTCACCGGCATCACCGTCGGTTCCCTGTACGCCCTGGTGGGGTTGGGCTTCGCCCTGATCTACAACGCCTCCGATGTGGTGAACTTCGCCCAGGGCGAGTTCGTGATGCTGGGCGCCATGATCGCCATCGCCCTGGTTGGCGCTGGGCTGCCGCTGGTGCTGGCCGCCATCGCCGCTACCCTGCTGACGATCGTGGCGGGTCTGCTACTGGAGCGGTTCGCCATCGAACCGGCCAAGGGCGCGTCGGTGGTGACCACCATCATCATCACCATCGGCGCCGCCATTTTCCTGCGCGGCGTCGCCCTGCTGTTGTGGGGCAAGGACTTTCACTCCCTGCCCCCGTTCTCCGGTGAGGTTCCCATCCAGCTCGGCGGCGCCACGGTGCTGCCGCAAAGCCTGTGGGTGCTCGGCGTCACGGTGCTGCTGGTAGCGCTGGTTCGTGCCTTCTTTAACCGTACTCTGCCAGGCAAGGCGCTGCTAGCCTGCTCGTTCAACCGCATCGCCGCGCAGGCCGTCGGCATCAACGTGCGGGTGATGCTGCGACTGGCTTACGGCCTGTCCGCCGGGCTGGGAGCGATCGCCGGCATCCTGATCGCTCCCATCACCTTCAGCTCCTACGAAGCCGGCGTCATGCTCGGCCTCAAGGGTTTTTCCGCCGCCATTGTCGGCGGCATCGGCAATCCGATGGGCGCGGTCGCCGGCGGCGTATTGTTGGGCCTGCTGGAAGCCTTGGGCGCGGGATTGATCTCGTCCGGCTACAAGGACGCCATCGCCTTCCTGTTTGTGCTGTTGGTGCTGTTCTTCTCACCGACCGGCCTGTTCGGCCACAAGATCGCGGAGCGGGTCTGAATCATGCGCCTGGCCGGTTTCCATGTTTTCGCGGCTTTGGTCGTACTGCTCGCCGTACTCTTTCCCGACAACTACTTCGTCACGGTGGTCGGCGCATCCGCGGGCCTGCACGTCATCCTGGCGGTCGGTCTTAACCTGCTCATGGGCTACGCGGGTCAAATTTCTCTCGGCCACGCCGCCTTCTTCGGGATCGGTGCCTACGCCTCCGCCATTCTGACCACCCGCTTCGGCTGGCCGGGATTGCTGGCCATGGCCACCGGCCTGCTGGCCGCCGGCGTGATTGCCTGGCTGCTCGCCCGCCCGATCCTGCGCCTGCGCGGCCATTACCTGGCGATGGCGACCCTCGGTTTCGGCATCATCATCCACGTCGTCATGGTGCAAGCGACCCGCTGGACCGGTGGTCCCGATGGTCTGGCCGGCGTCCCCCCTTTGAACCTGCTCGGCTGGTCGGTCGAGGGTGATTTTCAATGGTATGGCGTGATCATGGCCGCCATGCTGCTGGCCGTCTGGTTGTCGCTCAACCTCGTGGATTCCCAGGCTGGCCGCGCCCTGCGAGCGGTGCATGGCTCCGAATTTGCTGCTCAGATGATGGGCGTGGACACCGCCCGCGCCAAAACCCAGGTATTCGTGGTTTCCGCCCTGTTCGCCGCCTTCGCCGGCAGCCTGTTCGCCCACCAGCAGGCGTTCGTCAGCCCGGATTCGTTCAACCTGACCATCTCGGTCGAGCTGGTCACCATGGTGGTGCTGGGCGGCATGGCCTCGACCTTCGGCGCGGCCTGCGGCGCCATCGCCCTGACCCTGCTGCACCAGGGGCTGGTGGTGTTCGAGGATTACGAAATGTTGATTCACGGCGCCCTGCTCATGGCGGTGATGATCTTTATGCCGCAGGGGTTGTTCGTGGGTCTAAGCCAGGGCACGCGGCGGGTGTGGCGCGTGCTGAGCCGGCGACGGATTTCGCTGCCATCCACCGATCTGACCGATTAAATCCATGACTGTCCTCCCAGTTCCCACCTCAGGCGGCGCTCCTCTGCTGGCGGTCGAAGGATTGGAGCAGAGCTTCGGCGGGATCATGGCCTTGGCGGGGATCAGTTTCCAGGCCCCGGAAGGCTTGATCTACGCCATCATCGGCCCCAATGGCGCGGGCAAGACCACGCTGTTCAACGCCCTGTGTGGTTTTTACCAGCCATCGGCCGGTTCCATCCGTTTCGACGGTCACGAACTGCGTGGCCTGCCGCCGTACCGCATCGCCGCCTTGGGCATGGCTCGGACATTTCAGAATTTGCAACTGTTCTTCAACATGACCGTGATCGAGAACGTCATGGTGGGTTGCCACCTGCGCGCCCGGACAGGCCTGCTGGCCGCCGCCCTGCGCCTGCCATCGGTCCGGCGCGAGGAACAGCGCTTGCGGACATGGGCCAGCGAGGCGCTGGAACTCTGCGATCTGACCGACCGGGCCGAACAGCCGGCCGGCGCCCTGCCCTACGGTCTGATGAAACGAGTCGAAATCGCCCGCGCCCTGGCCGCCAAACCCCGTCTTTTGCTGCTGGACGAACCCGCCGCGGGCCTCAACGACACCGAAACCCTGGCCTTGCGCGAACTGATCACCCGGATTCGGGCCAGTGGCGTCACCGTCCTGCTCGTCGAGCATCACATGCCGCTGGTAATGGGGGTTTCTGACCAACTGCTGGTGCTGGACTACGGCAGCGTGCTGGCCGAGGGAACTCCAGCGGAAATTCAGGCCGATCCCCGGGTGGTAGCCGCCTATCTGGGAGGAGCGGTGCAATATGCCGTTTGAATCCGTGGTTGCCAACGCTCAACCCGCGCCGGACAAACTCGACCAGCCCCTGTTACAAGTCACCGGTCTGAGCAGCGACTATGGCCCGGTTCGCGCCATTCACCAGGCGGATTTGCACGTCTACGCGGGCGAACTGGTCGCTATCGTGGGCGGTAATGGCGCGGGTAAAACCACCCTGCTGCATACTCTGTCCGGCTTGCACCCGGTCAGCGCCGGCCACATCCGGTTTGCCGGCCAGGACATCACCCGCTGGCCACCGCACCGCATCGTCGCCGCTGGTGTCTGCCAGGTTCTCGAAGGACGCCAGGTGTTCGCCCCGCTCAGCGTCGAGGACAATCTGCGGCTGGGCGCCTACCGCCAGCACCGTGACCAGAGTTGGGTTCGGCAGGAGACCGAACATGTCTATACCCTGTTTCCCATTCTTGCCGAACGGCGCCAACAACCGGCCGGCACACTGTCTGGCGGTCAACAGCAAATGTTGGCCATCGGCCGGGCCCTCCTCGGTCGCCCGCGCCTGCTGCTGCTGGACGAACCCTCAATGGGACTGGCGCCGTTGCTAGTGGAGGAAATTTTCCAAGTAATCGTCGAACTCAACGGCCGGGGCGTGACCATCCTGTTGGTCGAACAAAATGCCCGCGCCGCCCTGGCCATCGCTCAGCGCGGCTATATTCTGGAAACCGGCCGCATTGCCAAAACCGCCCCAGCGGTGGAACTGATGGCCGACGACGCTGTGCGCCGGGCTTATTTAGGATATTAAGTCAAGGAGATCAAATCGATGTACGTGGACCGGATCATGACGCGCGAGGTTCTGCAGGTCGCCGAGGACGCCCGCGTGACCCAGATGGCGGCGCTGATGCGCGACCATCACATCCGCCATCTCCCTGTAGTGCGCGACGGCCATCTGGTGGGGCTGGTGACCTCCCACGATCTCGAGCGGGTCTCGCCATCGCCGATCACTACTCTGTCGGTTGGCGAAGTGAACTATCTGCTGGGAAAGCTGACCGCCGCCAAGGTCATGCGCGCCAAGGTCATCACCTGCGCCCCCGATACTCTGGTCGAGGAAGCCGCTCGCCTGCTGCGGCAAGAGAAAATCGGTTGTCTGCCGGTGGTCGAGAACGGTGGCAAGTTGGTCGGTATGCTGACGCATGAGGACCTGCTGGATTTCTTCCTCGATATCACTGGCTGCCTGATGGCCGACACGACCCGCATCGCGGTGCATTTACCCGACACCACCGGACAATTGGGTCGCCTGTTGGCTGTCATCAACGACGCAGGGGGCTACATCGCCACCGTGGTCTCACCCCTGCATCCCGATCAGACTGGCCTGCGCATCGCCGTCGTGCGCTACCGGGCCGATGACCCGCGCGCTTTGAACCAGCGCCTGCGCGAACTCGGCTATGACCTATTGACCGAAACTTTCCCCGAAAACTGAAATGCGCAGCGTCGGAGACCTGGCGCCCTCTGGCTCTCTTAACGACAACCCGGAAGCTACCAAGATGATTTTGGATATCGAACAGGAAACCTTGCCCCGCGAAGAATTACAGGCGCTGCAACTACACCGGTTGCGCACAACCGTCGAGCGGTGCTATCAGACCGTCAAGTATTATCGCAACGCCATGGACGAACTTGGCGTCAAGCCGCGCCATATCCAGTCGGTCGCTGATGTGCGGCTATTACCCTTCACCAAAAAGGAAAACCTGCGCGAGAACTATCCGTTCGGCATGTTCGCTGTGCCTACTGACCAGGTGGTCCGCATCCACGCCTCGTCCGGCACCACCGGCAAGCCGACCGTAGTGGGCTACACCCGCCGTGACGTACGTACTTGGGCACGGGTCATGGCCCGTAGCCTGACCGCTGCCGGGATGCGCTCTGGCGACCGGTTGCACAATGCCTACGGTTATGGCCTGTTTACCGGCGGGTTGGGTCTACACTACGGCGCCGAGGAATTGGGAGTGATGGTAACCCCCATTTCCGGCGGCCAGACCCAGCGGCAAATCATGCTGATTCAGGACTTCGAACCGACCGGTTTGTCCTGCACCCCTTCCTACGCCCTCAATCTGGCCGAAGCCGCCGAGAGCATGAACGTGGATCTGCGCAAGCTGCCGCTCAAGGTCGGCATTTTTGGCGCCGAGCCATGGACCGAGGAAATGCGCTACGAGCTGGAGTCGCGTTTGGGCATCGACGCCGTGGACATTTACGGGTTGTCGGAAGTGATCGGTCCCGGCGTGGCCATCGAGTGTATCGAAGCCAAGAACGGCCTGCACGTCTTCGAGGATCATTTCCTGATCGAAGCGGTCGATGTGAATACCGGTCAGCCGATTCCCTACGGCGAGGCTGGCGAAATCGTCATCACCTCCTTGACCAAGGAAGCCTTCCCGGTGATCCGCTACCGAACCCGCGACGTCTCGGTGCTCGACCCTGCCCCCTGCCGTTGTGGCCGCACGCACGTCCGCATGAAGCGTATCACCGGCCGCACCGACGATATGCTGATCATTCGCGGCGTCAACGTGTTTCCCTCGCAGGTCGAAGCGATCCTGATGCAACAGACCGAAACCCTGTCGCCGTTCTATCAGTTGGAAATTGCCCGCGAAGGCAATCTCGATTTGCTGACAGTCAACGTCGAGGGGAGTCCCCCCCTGGTTGCCCAGGGACAGGAAGCCATGGATCGGGTCGCGCACAAGGCGCAGAAGGACATCAAGGACTTCATCGGTGTCACTGCCCGGGTCGTGGTCAAGCGCACCGGTGATCTACCCCGCTCCGAAGGCAAGGCAGTGCGGGTGATCGATCATCGTAAACTGAAGGAAAGATGAAGCCGTCTTGAGTCCCGAGCCTTGGGACTTGAACCTTGAGCTTCCAGAGGTACGCCGTCATGTCAAAATCCAATGAACCCATTCCGACCGCGGCCACTGCGGCTCCGGTCAACGAACCCGTGCCCGCCACTGCGGCGACTCCAGCAACCGAGTCCCCTGTGACGGCTCCAAAGGCCAAAAAACCGGCGGCGGCCCCCAAACCCGCTATCCTCGCCTGGGGCGGCCCATCCGGCCAGTCTTCCTCGGCGCACCGTGTCTACGGCATTGAACGCTCGTTCCTCGGTTCGCACATCCCCGAAACCATTGACCGGATGGTCAACGCCAACCTGGCGCGCGGCACCGGCGGCATCTCGCCAGCAGTGCTGGCGATGGCCTACTTTGACTGGTTGATGCACCTTGGGCTGGCGCCAGGCAAGCAGGCGTTGTTGAACGAAAAAGCTGTCCGCAAGATCGTTCGCCTGATGCTGTACGCCTTTAAATCCAGTCAGAATCCTGACACCCAGCCCTGCATCGAACCTCTGCCCCAGGATCATCGTTTCGATGATCCGGGCTGGCGGCAATGGCCATACAACCTGATTTATCAATCCTTTCTGTTGACTCAGCAGTGGTGGTACAACGCCACCACTCGCAACCGGGGCGTTAATAAGCAAAACGAAGCTATTGTCTCGTTCGTGACCCGGCAGATTCTGGATATGTTTTCGCCATCGAACTCGCCGTTAACCAACCCTGAAATTCTCAGGGCCACCATGGAAGAAGGCGGCCAGAACCTGGTGCGCGGCTGGAACAATTTCATGGCCGACATGGAGAAAGGCATTGCGGGTAAATCGTTGGGCAGCGAGACGGAACAGTTTGTCGTAGGCCGCGATGTGGCGGTCACGCCGGGTAAGGTCATCTTCCGCAACCACCTGATCGAGTTGATCCAGTACCAGCCTACCACGCCCCAAGTCTATGCCGAGCCGATTTTGATCGTGCCCGCCTGGATCATGAAGTATTACATCCTCGACCTATCGCCCCACAACTCCATGGTCCGGTATCTGGTCCAGCAGGGGCATACAGTTTTCATTATCTCCTGGAAGAATCCTACCGCCGAGGACCGCGACCTGGGTATGGAGGATTATCGCCAGCACGGCGTCATGGCGGCGATTGATGCCGTTTCCACGATTTTGCCGGGGCGCAAGATTCACACAGTCGGCTATTGCCTGGGTGGCACTTTGCTCAGCATCACCGCCGCCGCCATGGCCCGCGATGGCGATAATCGGGTCAAGACCATGACTCTGTTCGCAGCCCAGACCGATTTCACCGAGGCGGGCGAATTACTGTTATTCATCAACGAAAGCCAGGTCGCCTTCCTGGAAGACATGATGTGGGATCAGGGCTATCTGGATGCCGACCAGATGGTGGGGGCATTCCAATTGTTGCGCTCCAACGACCTGATCTGGTCACGACTGGTCCACGACTATCTGCTGGGTCAGCGCCAGTCACTCAACGACCTGATGGCCTGGAATGCCGACCAGACCCGGATGCCGTTCCGCATGCATTCCGAGTACCTGCGGCATATCTTCCTCGGCAATGAACTTGCCACCGGCCATTACAAGGTCAACGGACGATCCATCGCCATCACCGATATTCGTGCGCCGATCTTCACGGTTGCCACCGAACAGGATCACGTTGCACCGTGGCGTTCGGTATATAAGATCAACCTGCTGGCTGATGCCGATGAAGTGACCTTCCTGCTGACCAGCGGTGGCCATAATGCTGGCATCGTCAGCGAGCCTGGGCATGGTCGGCGCACCTATCAGATGGTGTCCCGCACTGATCAGGATCGCTATATTGATCCCGATACCTGGCACGCCACTACGCCTAAACAGCAGGGCTCGTGGTGGCCAGCCTGGCAGGCCTGGCTAGTTCGACATTCGGCCGAACATCAGGTTTCGCCGCATGGCATGGGAGCGCCGGAAAAAGGGCTATACCCGATCTGTGATGCACCAGGGACTTATGTGTTGCGGAGGTAACAATAACCCGGTAAATTTATTATGAAACGACTCCAGTCCACCTCTACCGAGGTCGATCAGTTTTTGCGCCAGGCCGCGAAAATGCCAGTGATCTCGGCATCGCGTGGTCGGCTGATTTTTGCTCTGGATGCCACCGCCAGCCGCCAGCCAACGTGGGATCGGGCCTGCCGATTGCAAGGCGACATGTTCGCGGCAACGGCGGAACTCGGTGGGTTAGCTTTGCAACTGATCTGGTATCGCGGCTATGGTGAATTTCAGATCGAACCATGGCTTACTGATTCTGCCGAACTACAGCGACGCATGACGTCGGTGCAATGTCGGGGTGGTTTGACCCAGATCGGTCGGGTGCTGGAGCATGCCGTTCGTGAGACTCGGCAACATCGAGTTAATGCGTTGGTTCTAGTTGGTGATTGTCTGGAAGAGCCGGTGGACCCGCTGTGCCATTTGGCTGGGCAACTGGGCCTGCTGGGGGTGCCAACCTTCGCCTTTCAGGAAGGCTCGGATCTCGACGCGGCGCTGGGCTTTCGGGAAATCGCCCGGCTGACGCATGGCGCCTACTGTGCCTTCGATGCGGGCAGCGCTCGACAATTGCGCGAGTTGCTTAGCGCGGTTGCAGTCTATGCTGCTGGAGGTCGCCGAGCCTTGACGGAATTTGGCAAGCACCGTAGTGGTCTTATCCAGCAACTGACTCACCAACTTTGAGAGAGGCTAATGCTGGTACGCGTGTTGCTCATTGTGGCCGCGTCGATCGGTATCTATTTTCTCCTTCGCCGACTGCGCCGCTTGCCTTGGGGGGTGCAAGGACCACGCCTGTTCGCCGCCATCGGTGCAGTAGTGCTTTTGCTGCTCTTGACGGTGCGTGGTGGCGCCGAAATCGCGGTGCCACTGCTAACCGTACTGGCGCCGTTTTTGGTGCGCTGGTTGAGTACCCGCCCTCTGCCCTCTCCTCCCCCCTCAGCGAAACCGGGATCGTCGAGTTGCTCCACGGTTACGACTCATTTCCTTTCCATGGAATTGGACCATGCTACGGGTGTGATGTCGGGTTGGGTATTAAAAGGTCGTTTTGCCAGGCGCTCCTTACAGGATTTGCCGCTCCTGGATTTGTTGGACCTGTGGCGGGAATGTCAAAGTGATGCTCAGTCGCTGGCAGTTTTGGAGGCTTATCTTGATCGCCATGCTGATGCGGATTGGCGTGAACAGGCTCACGTTGCTTATCGAGCGACAGATTCTAGTAAGGATTCCGGGATGATGGACTCTACGGAGGCGTATCAGATTCTGGGTTTGCAACCGGGGGCGAGTCATGAGGACATTCAGGCTGCATACCGCCGCCTGATTCAGCGTGTTCACCCTGATCATGGTGGGTCGTCTTATTTGGCGGCGCGCTTGAATCGGGCGCGGGATGTTTTGTTGGGAGGTTGAGTCAATAAAGATGATGGTATAAATAATGCTCCAGCCTCAAAACCTCTGCCCAGACCACTGACGTTCCGCCAAAGTCTGCCGTTTCTCATAACACTCGCGTGCCAAGGCGACGTCGTCCAAAAACCAGCCCAACTCGCTCATCAGCAGAGCTTGCGGTCCGTCTACCAGCGCCTTGGCCGGCGCCGGGTGAAAATCCACCAGCACTATATTGGCTCCTGCTGCTACGCCTTGCGCAGTCGCGTGCATTAGATCGAGCATGCCATCCGGCGCCCGTTCGCGGGAACCGACCGAGTGCGACGGATCCACGCAGACCGGCATTCGGGTCAGCCGCTTGACCACGGGTACATGGCTGAAATCCACCAGGTTGCGATGTGGGTCGCCCATGTTGGTCTTGATCCCACGCAAACAGAATACGACTCGGGAATTGCCCTCGCTGGCTAAATACTCAGCGGCGTTGAGCGATTCATTCAGCGTAATACCGAAACCGCGCTTGAACAGCACCGGGTACTCCTGTTGGCGTCCCACCGACTTGAGCAGTTCGAAATTCTGGGTGTTGCGCGTGCCGATTTGCACCATCACTCCGGTGGGTTGACCCGCCTGTTCCAGGCTTTGGTGGATTTCATCAACATGGCTTTCGTGGGTCACTTCCATGGCGATCACCTTGATCCCATATTTGCCAGCCAATTCGAAGACATAGGGTAGGCATTGCTTGCCGTGTCCTTGGAATGAATAGGGATTGGTGCGCGGTTTGTAGGCCCCCATTCGAGTGCAGACCTGACCGCGTTCATGCAGTGCCTTGAGCATGATTTTGACGTGCTCGGGCGTATCCACCGCGCATAGCCCCGCAAACACGTGGAGTGTGTCCTGACTGAATTGCACCCCGTTGTACTCGAACCCACTGATCCGCTGTTGATCTCGGTGTCGTCCCAGGATGCGATATTCCTCGGAGACCCGAATGACCCGCTCTACCCCTGGCAGAGCTTGAATGTCGTCGGCTGACAAGGTCTTGGTATCGCCGATCAGATAAATTTCGGTCAGTTCCTGTTGGGCGCCCTGCACCTTATGGACGCGCGCGGTAATGCCGGGCAGTTGGGACAGATAATCGAGCGTCCGCTGATATTCCTCGGCCTGCTCGGTGACGCTGGAATCCAGAATGACAATCATTGAGGTGTGTCCATGGTAGTTTTTGTAGCGGGCGTGGGTGGCGGTTCAGCGTCCATCCGGGATGATGGACTCCAACCCACCCAGGTAGGGCTTGAGGACCTCCGGGATGCGAATGTGGCCGCGTTCATCCTGGCCGTTTTCCATCACCGCCACCAGTGTTCGCCCTACCGCCAGCCCAGAGCCGTTGAGGGTATGTACTAGTTCCGGTTTGCCGGTGGCGGGATTGCGCCAGCGCGCTTGCAGGCGACGAGCCTGGAAATCCTCGAAATTGCTGCACGAGGAAATTTCCCGGTACTTTCCTTGGCCGGGGAGCCAGACTTCCAGATCATAAGTCTTGGCCGAGGCAAAACCAATGTCGCCCGTGCAGAGCGTCACCACCCGATAGGGCAGTTTCAGCCGTTGCAGGACCATTTCGGCGTGATGGGTTAATTCTTCCAGGGCGGCGTAGGAATCCTCGGGGCGAACGATCTGCACCAGTTCGACTTTCTCGAATTGATGCTGGCGGATCATGCCGCGCACGTCCTTGCCATAGGAACCGGCTTCGCTGCGAAAACAGGGGGTGTGGCAAACGTAGCGTAGCGGCAGGTGGTCGGAGTCCAGAATACGGTCGCGCGCCAGGTTGGTGACGGGAACCTCGGCGGTGGGAATCAGGTAGTAGCTCAGCTCACCGCTCAGCTTGAACAGGTCCGCTTCAAATTTGGGTAGTTGACCGGTGCCACGCAGGCTGTCGGCATTGACCAGGTAAGGGACGTAAACCTCCCGGTAACCGTGCTCCTGCGTGTGCAAATCCAGCATGAATTGGATCAGCGCCCGGTGCAGTCGCGCCAACTGGCCCTGAATGACCGTGAAACGGGCGCCGGTCAAATTGGCCGCGGCCTCGAAATCCAGTCCGCCCTCCCCGCCCAAATCCACATGATCGCGCGGCTCGAACTTGAACTGACCCGGTTCGCCCCAGCGGCGGATTTCTACATTGCAGGTCTCATTATCGCCACTGGGCGTCGTCGCATGCGGGATATTGGGGATGCCGAGTTGTAGATCGAGCAGTTGAGCCTGGACCGCGTCGAGTTCAATTTCGGTCTGCTTGAGCGTATCACCGAGACCAGCGATTTCATCGAGCAATGGTTGAATATCTTGGCCGGTGGCCTTGGCGTGGCCGATGGCTTTGGAACGGGTATTGCGTTCGTTTTGGAGTTCCTGGGTACGGACTTGCAAGGTTTTGCGCTGAGCCTCCAACGCGCCTATTCGTGCCATGTCGAGGGCATAGCCGCGTCGAGCGAGTTTGACGGCGGTGGACTCCAACTCATTTCTGAGCAGTTTTGGATCCAGCATGAGGGGAAAAGCTCCTGGTGAGGCGGTGAAGATGGGAGGCGGGATTATAGCGGAATTGGGTAAGATGGGTGGGAAGGAGATGATGATATAAAAGGTAGACCTTATTAAAGGCGGCCCGCAAAGCGAGCCGCCCTCGTGGGCTTACGCGGTCAATTTAGATATCGCGCGTCCACAGCGAAGCCATGGAAGGACCAGTGCCGACGCACAGGGAAGCGCCGCCCAGGTTCTTGCCCTGTCGCTCCAGTTCGTAGTACAGGCTGACCACGATGCGCAGGCCGGTGGAACCGACCGGATGACCCAGGGCGATGCCGGAACCGTTGAAGTTGCAGTTATCGGGCGTCAGGTCCATGCCCTGCTCCTTCAGCATCCGGCCGACCCCCAGCCACTGGGCGGCGAACGCCTCATTGACTTCCCAGTACTCGATATCGTTAAACTTCAGGCCAGCCTGCTTGAGGCACTTGGGAATCGCCACCGCCGGGCCGAGCCCCATGACCACCGGATCGACGCCGGCGTTACAGATGCCGACCAGTTTCATCAGCGGCTTGATGCCCATGGCCTTGGCCTTGTCCAGCGACATGATCACCACCGCGCTGGCGCCATCGTTGATGCTGGACGCATTGGCCGCAGTCACCACACCATCTTTCTTAAAGGCTGTTGGCAGCTTGGCCATTTTCTCCAGGCTGGCGTCGGGGATGAAATTCTCGTCGGCGTCGAAAAAAGTCGAGCCTTTCTTGGATTTGAGTTCGACCGGGACGATTTCGCGCTTGAAAATCCCCTCCTTGGTCGCCTTGGTGCAGCGGGTGTGACTGATCAGCGCCAGTTCGTCGCATTCCTGCCGGGTGATGCCGTACTTGACCGCGACGTTCTCCGCCGTCATCGCCATGTGGCCGGGCACCAACTCATCGAACAGGCCATCGTGGATCATGCTGTCCTCGATGTTGCCCTGCCCCATCCGGTAGCCCATGCGGGCCTTGGGCAGCAGGTAGGGGGCGTTGGTCATGCTCTCGACGCCCACCGCCAGGCCGATCTCGGTCTGGCCCAGCATGATGTTGTGGCAGGCGATTTCCAGCGCGCGCATGCCGGAAGTGCAGTTCTGGTTGACGGATACAGCGCTGCTGCGGTGCGGTAGACCCACCCGCATGCTGACCTGCCGCGCCGGCAGCGAGCCTTGCATGCCGGTGTACAACTGGCCCATGCAGATTTCGTCGATCTGGTCAGCCGGAACGCCAGACCGTTCGATTGCGCCCTTGGCGGCGGTGATCGCCAGTTCGCGGGCCGGCACGTCCTTGAGGGTGCCCATGAATTTGCCGATTGCCGTCCGCGCGGCGCTGACGATCACGACTTCTTTGAGAGCCATCGGATACTCCTCGACTTGGGTGGTTATGATGCGTGGATATGGATTCCACCGGTTCGCCCGGCAGGCGGCGTCCGGATGAATATGGCAAATTAAAGCTTATCTTTGGCGCATGTCAATTTTCCTCTCGGTGATTTCTCTCTGCCTGTTCGCTTCCCAGGATGATGGTATAAAAAGCGGGTTTACAAGCAAATCCGATCCATCCGGCTTAAAATAAAATCTCATCATCAGACGACGAAGAGATCGATAGGATGAGTCGAGCGATGGGAGCGCCCACATGACCCTCAAAGCGGATGAAAACCTGGCTCAATCGCCAGGCTGGGCGACGATTGGCGACAGCGAGTTCACCGACCTGGTCGCCGGACGCAGCCGCAAGCTGCTGGTTCTCGCTCGTTACCTGACGGTGCATCGGCCGAATTCCCTTCTGCTCACCCGCCCCCTGATGGCCGACCTGCTCTCCCAAGCCGCCCAGGTCGAAGAACTCCTGGACGCCTACGGAGCGCGCACCAACCGGCAATGGTCGCGGCTGCGGTCCCTCACCGCCACGACCAAGCTGTTCGCCAGCGTCGGCTACGAAATCCTGCACATCCAACACTCCCTGCCCTGTTATCGCCTGTTGCCGAGCGGACAGGATTTCGCGGCAGCGACCGCCCAATCGTTGGAACTCACCCAAGGCATCCTGAAGCGGGCGGTTAGTTGGATTCTCGCGCAAGCCACGCGGCTGGGTCTGCCGTCGCCCGACGACCAGCCCGAACCGCTGGATTACGCCGAACTGCTCCCGCCGGGCCGCTTGCCCAGTGATCGCCCGGCACGCCAAGTCAGGAGCGCCTCGGAAACCGTCACTCACCTGGCCACCGCCTATCTCAACGCAGCCGCCGAGAGCGATCTGTTGAATGTCGTCAAACGTACCGACCCTGCGGACTATAGCCGCTGCTTTCCGGAGCCGGTGAGCGAAGATAGCCTGCGCTATCTGAAGGTCCACTTTCACTGCTTGCAATCCCTCTACGACACTCATGTGTCCGAGACCGAAATCGAATACCAGGACGCCAGCCTGCCGATCCTGCGCGGCCACATCAGCGTTACCTTTCACCTGCTCGAAATCGCCACCTACCTCGTCCATTACTACGAACGCCATCTTAACGTCCGCACCGGCGATTCGGCGCTGCGCCGCAAGCCGGTCATCAACGCCGACGCCCTGCTGGAAATGCTGATGCGCTACTCGATCACCTACGCGGGGCTGTACCTGGACCTCGGTCGCCGCCTGTGTCACACCATGCTCAAGTACTACGCCGAGGTCGGCACGATCGAGGCGCCCGTGCCGACCTATCGGGGCTTCCACGTTCGCCCGTCCACTTTGGTGGCGAAGATCGTCCAGCACTATGGCAGCGAGGTTCGCATGGAACTGGACGGTCAGACCTACGACGCCAGTTCACCGCTGGACCTGTTCCGGGCCAACGAGAAAATCAACGCTCAAAAACGCCGCTGGCTGGTGGCGGAACTCGGCCGCCTGTCCCTGCCCGAGGGCGAACTGTCGGCCGCGCAAATCCGCGCCGTGGTCACGAAGGCGCTGTTCAAGTTGGCCCAACAAGGCAAGCTGGTCATCTACCAACAACCACTGCAACTGTCGGAGGAGTTCGGCGGCGAGGGCATCCTGCTGGAAAAAGTCACCGCTGAAATCGCCCGCTTGCAGGCCACCGGGCAAATCGACATTCGGACCGATCTCAGCATCACGTTCACCGGCGACAAGCGGGTTTTGAGCGACCTTCGGCTGCTGGCCAAATCGGGTTACGGCGAGGATTGTTTCGGCAACAACATCACCCTGCCCCGGGAAATCGCCTACTTGCGCCGCTAGCCGCCGCGTTGTTGAACGGGGTAATTTCTCCTACTATTTTAGTTTGCTTTTTTAACCATGAGGTCATGACCCACCATGAGCAAACCCAAGAAAGTCGCAATCCTCACGGCAGGCGGTTTGGCGCCCTGCCTCAGTTCGGCCATCGGTGGTCTGATCGAGCGCTACACCGAGATCGACCCGACCATCGACATCATCTGCTATCACAGCGGCTACAAGGGACTCCTGCTCGGCGATTCCTATCCAGTCACGCCGGAAATTCGGAAAAAAGCGCGGCTGCTGCACAATTTCGGCGGCTCGCCCATCGGCAACAGCCGAGTCAAGCTCACCAACGTCAAGGACTGCATCAAGCGCGGTCTGGTCAAGGACGGTGAGAATCCCCAGAAAGTCGCCGCCGATCAGTTGGTCAAGGACGGCGTGGACGTGCTGCACACCATCGGCGGCGACGACACCAACACCGCTGCCGCCGATCTGGCTGCTTTCCTGGCGAAAAACGGCTACGGCCTCACCGTCATCGGCCTGCCCAAGACCGTGGACAACGACGTGTATCCGATCAGGCAGTCGCTGGGCGCCTGGACCGCCGCCGAACAGGGCGCCCGCTACTTCCACAACATCGTCGCGGAGAACAACGCCAACCCGCGCATGTTGATCCTCCACGAAGTCATGGGTCGCAACTGTGGCTGGCTCACCGCCGCCACCGCACTGGAATATCGCAAGCTGCTCGACCGCGAGGAATGGCTCCCGGCCATTGGACTCCACCGCTCGGAATTCGACGTCCATGCCGTCTACATCCCCGAAATGGAAATCGACATCGCCGCCGAGGCCCAGCGCCTTCGCGCGCTGATGGACGAGGTTGACGACGTGAACATCTTCGTCTCCGAGGGCGCAGGGGTGGAGGCTATCGTGGCCGAAATGCAGGCGAAGGGTCAGGAAGTTCCGCGCGATGCCTTCGGCCATGTCAAGCTCGACGCCGTCAATCCTGGCAAATGGTTCGGTGAGCAGTTTGCCCAGATGATCGGCTCGGAAAAGACCCTCATTCAGAAATCCGGCTACTTCTCGCGCGCTGCCCCGGCCAACGCCGAGGATCTCCGCCTGATCAAGTCCTGCGTGGACCTGGCCGTCGAATGCGCCATGCGCCGCGAACCCGGCGTGATCGGCCATGACGAAGATCGCGGCGGCGTGCTGCGCGCCATCGAGTTCCCGCGCATCAAGGGCGGCAAGCCCTTCGACATCGACACGCCCTGGTTCACCGAGATGCTGGCGGCTATCGGCCAGCCAAAGGGCAAAAAAGTCGCGGTCAGCCATTAGCGGGGCGTTTTTGTCTCGCAAAACCGTCCTCGCCCCTGCCCCTCTCCTGCCTGTGGGCGAGGGGTTTTTATCGAGTCACCGATACCGCCGCCACTCACTGTGACGGTCCAGTTCTCGCAACCGTTCCAGTTTTTCGCCGATCCGCCCTTCCAGTCCGTTGGCGGTCGGCTGGTAGTAGCAGGCATCCTTCAGCGCTTCGGGAAAATAGCACTCCCCGGCGGCGTAGGCATTCGGTTCGTCGTGCGCATGGCGGTAGCCCACGCCGTGGCCCAGTTCCCGCGCTAGCGCGGTGGGCGCATTGCGCAGGTGCGGCGGCACGTCCAGCGTGCCGTGATGCTCGATATCACGGCAGGCCGCGCCGAAGGCGGTGTAAACGGCGTTGCTCTTGGCCGCGACCGCCAGATAGACGATAGCCTGGGCGATGGCCAACTCGCCCTCCGGACTACCCAGTCGTTCCTGCGCCTCCCAGGCGTTGAGCGCCAGTTGCAGGGCGCGCGGATCGGCGTTGCCGATGTCCTCGCTGGCCATGCGCACCACCCGCCGGGCGATGTACAGCGGATCGCAGCCGCCGTCGAGCATCCGAGCCAGCCAGTACAGCGCCGCATCCGGGCTGCTGCCGCGCACGGCCTTGTGCAGGGCGGAAATCTGATCGTAGAACAGATCGCCGCCCCGGTCGAAGCGCCGCCCGGCCCCGTCGCTCATCACCGCTTCCAGCGCCACCTCCAGCGGTACGCCGCGCGCCTCGGCCAGTTCCGCCGCCAGTTCCAGCCAGATCAGAGCGCGGCGAGCATCACCGTCGGCGGCCTGAGCCAGCCGGTTCCGCGCCTCCTTCGCCAGCGGCCAGCACCCGCCCAACCCCCGTTCCGGATCGGCCAGCGTCCGCTCGATCACTTGGTCGATAGCGGTGGCGTCCAGGCTATTCAGCACGTAAATCCGCACCCGCGACAGCAGGGCGTTGTTGAGGGCGAAGCCGGGGTTTTCGGTGGTCGCGCCGATAAAGGTCAGCGTGCCATTCTCGACATAGGGCAGGAAGGCATCCTGCTGGGCTTTGTTGAAGCGGTGGACCTCGTCCACGAACAACACGGTGCGGCGCTGCTGGTCGCGCCATAGCGCCTGCGCCCGCTCCACCGCCGCTCGCACGTCGCGCACCCCCGCCATCACCGCCGACAGCCGGATAAACTCGGCCTGGCAGGCGCTGGCCAGCAACTCCGCCAGCGTGGTTTTCCCCGTGCCGGGCGGTCCCCACAGCACCATGGAATGCGGTTGGCCGCGCTCAATGGCGATCCGCAGCGGCTTGCCCGGGGCCAGCAGATGAGGTTGGCCGACAAACTCGGCCAACTGGCGCGGTCGCAGCCGGTCAGCCAGCGGCCGGCGCGGATCGGCGGCGGTCACGTTAGCCAGCGTCGCCGACCACGTCCACGTCCGGCGGCAGGGTGAATTTCAGCAGGGCGGGATCGAGGATTGGGTTACGTTCCAGCTTCTGGAAATCCAGCCGGGTACGCTGGCCGAAGCTGTCTTCCAGTTCCAGACTGACCAGAAGGTCGCCCTTGAACGCGACCCGCAACAGCCGAAATTCAGGCTGCGGCTGTTTGGGGGTCAGCTCGTACCAGTCCAATCCGTCCTGACGCCGGACACCGCCGACGGTGAACGTGTTCTCGATGGGAGCGACGCCGCTCAGCAGCGCCAGCGGCGTGGAACCGAGCGCCTGGTCCAGCTTGCGAACCGTCACCTGGGCCAGATCGACATCGTAGGCCCACAGCCGCTCGCCGTCAGCGACGATAATCTGTTCGGTAGGAGTCCGATAATCCCAGCGAAACTGGCCAGGTTTGCGCATCAGCATTCGGCCGCTGGAGGTTTGCGTCACTCGCCCCCGCTCGTCGTACACCCGTTGGATAAAGTCGGCTCGCAGCGATTGCAGGCTTTCAAAGTAGCCTTGTACTGACGCGGGCCTCACGGCTGCCACCGCCGTCGCCAACGTTAATCCCAGTATTAAGGTGATCGATTGGAATGGACGTATCACGTTGCGCTCTCCACAGGAGTGTTCACCATAGACCACGCTTCGCCGAGTCGTTCCGCCAACGATACCCTCACATCAAAGCGCGGGGGGCACAGATGGGGCGAGCAGCTTGATGACTGGACGAACCGTCCTTGATCAGGCGAGGATAGAGTTTGACCGGCTCGCGCCAAACGTTTGCTGAACCAGAACCGCACGCCCCGCGGTCAATGCCTTGAACCCGGCGGCAACGGTGACTCCCGGAAATCGGGAAACCGTTCCTCGTCCCGCTCCCCACGCCCCGCGCCGCTCATAATCTCCTCCGCCAGACGAGCAAAATCGGCGGGTTCGTCGGACAGCAGATGCTCGTACAACACCGCATCCCAGCATTCGATGCGGCTGGCGTAGGCCAGCAGGATTACCTGGTCGTGGATACCGGCATAGTCCAGCAACCGCCGGGGGAGCAGCAGTCGGCCGCTGCCATCCAGTTCCAGTTCGGTAGCGCCCCGGTGGAAATAGCGGACAAACTCGCGGTTCTTCTTGACGAACAGGTTGAGCCGGTTGAGTTCAGCGGTAACCCGCTGCCACTCGTTGAGCGGATACAACACCAAGTGCTGCTCGAAGCCACGGTTGATGACAAAGCGGCATTCCGCCTCGACGGGAATCTGCTTTCTCAAGGCGGCTGGCAGCGCGATTCGCGCCTTGGAATCGAGCCTGCATTCGAATTCGCCAAGAAAGTTGGTCATGTACTTAGCTTAACATGTCGGCGAATGAACAGCAGGGATTCAAGGGTTACGACTCGACCGGCTGGGTTGCTGGCTCAAGTTCGGCGACCCCGGAGCCGGTTTGACTGTAAACGACGCCAGCCACGGTCAGCAGGATGGCAGACCCTTGCGTCAGGTTCAGCGTCTCGCCCAGCAGCAGCCAGCCGAAAAATGCCCCCAGCACCGGGATCAGGCTGACGTAGACCGCGACCTGGCTGGCCGGCAGCAGTCCGAGAGCATGGTTGTAGAACAGATAGGCCAGCACGCTGACCACCGCACCGAGATACAACACCGCCAGCAGCGCAGGCCAGTTCACGGTGGCGGTGAATTCCGCGAACGGCAACAGCGGCAGATACAGCACGCCACCGAGGAACACCTGGACAGCGGTTAGAAACAGTGCCGGATAATGGGCGCTGAGCCGCCGAACCACCAGGGTGTAGCCCACCGCGCACAGCATCGCCAGCAATTCCAGCGCGTTGCCGAGCCAGGGGCGCGGCGACAACGCCGTTTCCTCGCCGGTTCCGGCCAGCAGGATCACTCCAGCGACCGAGACCAATACCCCGGCGTACAACCGCCCGGTCACCACCTCGCGCAGTAGCCATTGCGCGGCCAAGGCAACGCTCAGTGGCAGCAGGGCGATGACGGTGGCCGCCGCTGCGCTGGAAGTAAACCGCAAGGCATTGGTTTCAAAAACGAAGTACAGCAGCGGTTCGAGCAGCGCCATCAGGAGCAGCCACTTCCAGTCGCCACGCCGGTAACAAACCGGCCCCACCCAGCGCCACAGGGCCAAAAAGATCAGGGTGGCGATAACCAGCCGCCCAAAGGTAATCAGGATCGGATCGTAGACTGCGACGGCGAGTTTCATCGCCGCGAAGGAACCGCCCCAGATCAACATGGCGGCGATCAGATGCAGGGCAGGATGACGGACGGGAACAGAAGGATTCATGCGGCGGTTCAGCCGGGGGCGGTGGGACCAGCGCGGATTGTAGCGCGATTTACGCCGCCTCGCGGCAGGTTCTGCCCGTTCCTCACCCGCCGGGCCATCGTGCCCCGCCCTCGAATCTCGTCATTCAGGAGGCGCGCCGCCCGCTCCTGACCATTTGCTCGCCGTAGGCCTTGGCAAATTTGCGCACGAAAAGACTTTCGCGGTTATCCTCGACATCCTCCAGCAAAGTCTGGTAAAGCAGCGTGAAGGCATCCCAGCACCGGACCTTTCTGGAGCCAAGCAGACCCTGTAATCCCCGATCCTCGCCAATCCGCTGTTCCACGGCCTGTGGATCAAAGCGCTTGAACAGGTCATGCCAAACTTCCTGGGTACCCGCCAGCACCGCCATCTGGTGCATCTTGAGGTCGGTGAAGGTCTCCTCAAAGGCGGCGCCGGCCTCAAGATACCCCTGCCGGGGACCGCCGAGTAGCATTTTCAACGTATCCTCGACATTCAATGAAAACTTCAGCGGATTATTTTTAACCGCCTGAATTCGAGTCTGCTCCACCCCAAATTCACATTTGATGGCGGTGCGCGCTTTCAGCAGATCAATGACCCCCGCGACGACAATTCGAAGCGTTTCTCCCAACAGGCGCAGGGTCTCCGCCGGATCTTTAATGATGACATCGTCGGGATCAAGCTCAGCACCGAGAAGCACTCGGCGTACCGCCAAGCTCATATCTCCCTCGACGGGGATAGGGCAAGTGGGATCGGACGAACTCTCCGACCGCAAGGTCTGTCGGTCTGCCTCCAGCGCGTCGGACCCGGTTTTTGAAGGTTCATCGGCAAGTTGGTTGGCAGGCTTCCAGCCCTTCTCAGGTCTGACCAAGGTTGGCAGCGAATCGGCTGCCTCCACTGACGACGCCGGCTCGAAGGCCACTGCGATGATATAGTCACCGATCAGGATCAGATCGTCCTGGCCTAGTACGTACGAATTTCCCTGTCCGACCGACCGGTTGACGTCGCCAATGAAGACGCCGTTGTTACTGATATCCAACAACTGATATTGCCCATCACGTTCCTCGATTACACAGTGATGCCTCGAAATCACTTTCCTTGGATCGGGCAGAACCCAGCCACTATCCAGGGCGCGGCCAATAGTTAATCGGCCAGTGTCCATGGTGACGGATTTTTTCAGCCCTGGCGTCGAGATGCTGTTGGTAATAGTCAAGGTCATCATCTCTCACCTCCATCCAAATCCATCCAAGATGGTAGCGACGTGGGCTGAAACAGCGAGCGTTCCTGATCCAGGATTATGCACGTACAATGCCAAAATCCATCATCGCCAAAACAAGGTGGATAAGGGCCATATTCCTTGGCTTTCGCTCATTTTTTAGTGCTGAAAACCAATTTATAACTTATTGATTATAGTGATATATTATAAAATCCTAATCTAGATGTACCTGTTTAAGTCGGTGAGGTATACGATTCGATCGTGGGTAGATTACCAAGTAATGGCTCGACTATGTGAGCAAACAACTTTTTTATATTATTGATATTTATCAAAATATACACAAATCATTGTTTATTATTTACATTATCTAACATGCTGATTTTGCTTGTTATTAAATTAATTTCTCAAACGAAAATGAGCGAAAGCCAAGACATTCAGCCAGCCGAGGCTGGAAATAGCTCGGTCTTGGCGGCATCTGTGGTCAAAATGGGCTCAAGCAGTTCATTTTGAACCGAAGTCGGCTCATGAATCAGTGGTGGTCTGGCAAATCGAAAGCGCCCCCTAGCCCATTTAGCGAACGGTGAGTAATCCGGGTTAATTAACGGTATCCAACATGGCCCGCTCTTCGTCGCCGAACAACCGTGAGCGGGTCAGAAACCGCAAGCCTTCCGGACCTTCCAGGGAAAACATCCCTCCCCGTCCGGGCACGACGTCGATGGTCAGTTGGGTGTGTTTCCAGTATTCATATTGAGCGGCGCTCATGTAAAACGGACAGCCGCCGATTTCCCCCAGCAGCACATCACCATCGCCCACCAGCAACTCGCCATCGGGATAACACATCGGCGAGCTGCCGTCGCAGCAACCGCCAGACTGGTGAAACATCAGCGGACCGTGTTTGGCTTTGAGTTTGGCGATTAGCGCTAGTGCTGCGTCCGTGGCCAGGACGCGAGGAATGGTGGTCATGGCAACCTCCATCATGTTCAAAGCGACCCTCACCCCCAACCTCTCTCCCACCGGCGGGAGAGAGGGAAGCAAATGTTGACCTCAGAAGAACCCCAGCGCCTGGGGGCTGTAGCTCACCAGCAGATTCTTGGTCTGCTGGTAGTGGTCGAGCATCATC
>JBDHRD010000245.1:0-3874 GCA_039807425.1 Candidatus Contendibacter sp.
ATATCGTCAAGTTCATCAGCGACAACCTGCCGCTGCCGCGCACGCTGGTCGGTCTGAAGCCGGTACTGATCCTGCCCTTGCTCGGCACCACCATCGTCGGTTTGCTGATGTATTACGTGGTCGGCGAACCGGTGGCCGCTACGCTCGCGGCGATTACGGGCTGGCTCAAGGGGATGCAAGGGGCCAACGCGGCCTTCCTTGGCCTGTTGCTCGGTGCGATGATGGCCTTCGACATGGGGGGTCCGGTCAATAAATCCGCCTACGCCTTCGCCACCGGGCTGATCACCAGCCAGACCGACCCTATTTACGGGCCGATGGCGGCGGTGATGGCCGCCGGCATGGCGCCGCCCCTGGGCCTGGCGCTGGCCGCCCTGTTGTTCAAAAACCGCTTCTCGCTGGACGAGCGGGAAGCGGCCGGCGCGACCGCCGCGCTCGGCCTTTCCTTCATCACCGAAGGCGCGATTCCCTATGCCGCCAAGGATCCACTGCGGGTGATCCCGGCGCTGATGATCGGTTCGGCGGTCACCGGCGCGATTTCGATGGTGGCCGGCTGTGAGCTGCGGGTGCCGCACGGCGGGGTGTTCGTGCTGCCAATCCCCAATGCGGTGACGAACCTCGGTCCCTACCTGATCGCCATCGTGGTGGGCACGCTGGTCACGACCGCCGCGTTGTTCTTCTTGAAGCGGCCCATCGCGGCCAAGGCTTAATGAGTTTTGGTGGTGCAACCGTGTGGGAATAGTTTCTCCACACTTCCCCACGGGCGGCGCAGACTCCGTCCGTGGGGGTTTTTTCCAAGAATTCACGCGAGGTTGCTTTCCATGAAAATCGCCGTTTTCAGCAACAAATCCTACGACCGCCACTCGCTGGAACTGCACAACGCCCCATTCGGCCACGAACTCACCTTCTTCGAGCCACGCCTGTCACCGGAAACGGTGGCCCTGGGGCGCGGCTTTCCCGGCGTGTGCATCTTCGTCAACGATGCCTGCAGCACCGCCGTGGTCACCGACCTGGCTCAACATGGGACGAAAATGATCGCCACCCGCAGCGCCGGCTACAACCAGATCGATCTGGCGGCGGCCAGGCGGCACGGCATTCTGGTGGCGCGGGTACCGGCCTATTCGCCCAACGCCGTTTCGGAATTCACCGTGGCGCTGATATTGACCCTGGGGCGCAAGACCCATAAAGCCTACAACCGCACCCGTGAATTCAATTTCGAGATCGCCGGACTGGAAGGTTTCGAGCTGCGCGACAAGACGGTGGGCGTGTTCGGCACCGGCAAGATCGGCCAGATGGTGATCAGGAATCTGAGCGGCTTTGGCTGCCGCATTCTGGCCTTCGACAAATACCCCAGCGAGGAAGCGAAAAAATACGCGACCTACGTGGATCGCCCCACTTTCGCCCGCGAGTCGGACATCATCACCCTGCATTGCCCGCTGACGCCGGAAACCCATCACATCCTCAACGAGGAAACCCTGCCCTATCTCAAGGACGGGGTGTTCATCGTCAATACCAGCCGGGGGGCGTTGCTGGATACCGCCAAGATGATCAAGTTCCTCAAAAGCGGCAAGATCGGCTACCTGGCCATCGACGTCTACGAGGAGGAAGCCGACTATTTTTACAGCGACCTGTCCAGCAAGGTGCCGACCAACGACGAACTGGCGCGGCTGCTGACCTTTCCTAACGTACTGGTCACCTCGCACATGGCCTTTCTCACCGATCATGCCCTGCGCAATATCGCCGAAACCACCCTGGGCAACTTCGCCGAGTTCGAGCGCACCGGAAAATGCGCCAACGCGGTCGGCGAGTGAGAAGAGGGATGGATACATCCACTTTCCTGTAGCAACAGGCTTGTCCACGACAGCAAATAATCATCGCGGGCAAGCCCGCTTCGACCATCCATCAACCGCCTCACTCTCATACAGGCTCTGACGATCCAATGAAAACTTTTCCGAACGATTTTCTATGGGGCGCGGCGACGGCCGCTTATCAGGTGGAGGGAGCCTTCCAACAAGACGGCAAGGGTCTGTCCATATGGGATGTTTATTCTCACCTGCCTGGCGCGACGTACATGGGAACCAATGGCGACATTGCCGTCGATCACTATAACCGTTACCGGGAAGATGTTCGGTTAATGGCCGAAATGGGCCTGAAATCCTATCGTTTTTCCATCGCCTGGACGCGCATTTTTCCCAGGGGAACCGGAGAGATCAATCCGAAGGGAATCGAATTTTATAATAACCTGATCAATGAATTGTTGAAACACGATATCTTGCCTGTTGTCACTCTTTATCACTGGGACTTGCCGCGGGATTTGCAGGATATTGGCGGCTGGGAAAACCGGGAACTCGCCGATATTTTTACCGATTACGCCAGAACCTGTTTCGAGTGCTTCGGTGATCGCGTTCGGTATTGGATTACCTTTAATGAAACCATCAATTTCATCATGCTCGGGTACCGCGACGGTCTGCATCCACCGGGGGCAAGGGAGGAAAAGCGGGCGGTGGAGGTTTCGCATATCGTCAATCTGGCCCACGCCAAATCGGTAATCGAATACAGAAAACAGGTTCGGGAGAAAAAAATCCTGGACGGCAAGATCGGAATCGCGCACGTTCTGCTGCCAGGATTCCCCATCAGCGCAGCCGAGGAGGATGTTCGGGCTTGCGAATTTTACGAGGACATGGATTTTCACTGGTTCTACGATCCCAGCTTGAAGGGGGAATACCCCGAACGGATGCGAGCCTACTATCAGGATCGGTGGCAAGCGCCAACGATCATGGCTGGCGACATGGATCTCATCAAAAGCGCGGCCATTGATTTTATTGGGATTAACTATTATCAGAGCGCGTTCCTGGCCCATAATCCCAGCGATGGAGTGGGCATGGCGGCCATCAACGTCACTGGTGAAAAAGGAACCCAAAAGGAAAGCGGCATCCCCGGGCTGTTCAAGAAGGTCATCAATCCAAGAATTGAATACACTCCCTGGGATTGGGCCATCTATCCAGAAGGACTCTACGAGGGAATGAAAAGAATTCGAGAGAGATATGGAGATATTCCCATCATGATCACGGAAAACGGGCTGGGAGACAAGGATCCTATTGGGGAAAACGGCGAGATTCTGGACTACCCGAGAATTGACTACCTGCGCCAACACATTCACTGGTGTAAACGCGCGATGGAAGAAGGCGTCAACCTGATCGGCTATTTTGCCTGGTCGTTTATCGACCTGCTGAGTTGGCTGAATGGTTACCAGAAACAATACGGTTTCGTCTACGTCGATCATGAGCAAGGATTAAAGAGAACTAAAAAACAAAGCTATTTCTGGTATCAAAAGCTGATCCAAACCCAGAGCGAGGAGCTTTAATCCGGAGCAATAAACCTCCCAATCGCAACAACCCACCACACCCACACCTCCAGGAGAAATGGCTTGTAAATCATCGCCCGCCATGTCGGCTACTCCCCCATGGCATTGCTTTTCGTAACCCCGGACGCTGAGCAAATCCAAAATGAATAACACCACCAAGATCACCCTGACCGCGCCACTCTCCGGCCCACTGGTGCCCATCGAGCGGGTTCCCGACCCGGTGTTCGCCCAGAAAATGGTCGGCGACGGCATTTCCATCGACCCGCTCGACCAGTGCCTGCGCGCGCCCTGCGACGGCCAAATCGTCCAGTTGCACCCGGCCGGACACGCCGTCACCGTCGCTACTCCATCGGGCATCGAAGTGCTGATGCACATCGGGCTCGACACCGTTGGCCTCAAAGGCAACGGCTTCACTCCGAAGGTCAAGGCCGGCGATACGGTCAAGACCGGCGACGCCCTGATCGACTTCGACGCCGATTACGTCGCCACCCACGCCAAGAGCCTGCTCACCCA
>JBDHRD010000246.1:0-3806 GCA_039807425.1 Candidatus Contendibacter sp.
CGGCGGGTTCCGGCCCGTCCGCCGCACCCGCCAGCCAGTCCGCGACCGTCCGCCGCTCCTCGGCGAACGCGGCCTGCGCCGCGCCGGTCGCCACGCTGGCCGCGACGGCGGGACCGTGGGGTGGAGTCCGGTCGGCGCGCACCGACCCGTTCGTCGCGCCGCCGATCAGGCCCGCCACCGCCAGCCGCAAGGCGATGGCAGGCTGTTGGGTGAGACCGTAGCGCACCGCCGCCGCCTTGTGCAGCGCCACGTAGTTTTGCAGGGCTTGAGTGGCTTCGCTCCGAACGGCTTTGGGCGCATCGGGCGCCTCTTCGGTCGGGTCTACGTCCAGCCCCATCGCCTGCCGGGCTTGCCGGCGGGCTTCCTTCAACGGCAAATACCCCGCGTGAACCAGCACCTCGCCGTTGTCTTGCGGCAGGATCAACACCCAACCGCCCGCGTCCCGGTCGGTGCGCCGATACTCCCAGCGACGGAAGTAATCGCCAGTTTCCAGCACCTCGACCCTGGCCCAGCCCTCGGCCCGCAGTTGCTCCCGCCGCGCGGCGATGGCCTGGTGTTGCAGCGTCCAGAACTGGGCGCTGTCGTCGAAATACGAAGCTTCCCCGAACAGGTCGACGACGATCCGACCGGGGTAGCATTCCAGCGGGAACCAGGCGACCGTGGTGGCAATTGCCGCGCCGCCGCATAACCAGGCTTTCAGTTGGCTCCCTTGCGGCGCGTACTGTTCCGAGTCCCGGTACCGCTTCAGCCACGCGCGTTGTTGCTTCGGCGTCGCCAGCGCCAGCCGTTGGGCGTCGGCGATCGGGATCGCGCCCTGGCGGGCCTCGCGCTTGATCGGCTCGATCAAGCCGGCCAAGGCCAGCCGCTGGTTCACGAGCCGTTCGGTGACCCCGAAGCGGGCAGCGATGGCGTTCGCGTCCTGCCCCAGTTTCACCAGCCGGGCGAACGCCTCGTGCTGGTCAAACGGCTCCATCGGCAGGCGTTCGAGATTTTCGGCCAGCGAGATTTCGAGCGCCGCCGCGTCGTCGGTCGCGGCCAGCACCAGGCACGGCAAGGGTCCCACGGCCGTTGCTTGCGCGAGCCGCTGGCAGGCCAGAAACCGGCGTTGGCCGGCGACGATTTCAAAGCGGTCGCCTCCGGCCACCGGCCGCACCAGCAACGGCTGCAACACGCCTTGCGCCCGGATGCTGGCGGCCAGCGTGTCCAACTGCTCGGTCGCGCCGTGGGTGCGGGCGTTGATCCGGGCGACGGTCAAATGGTCCAGCGGAATATCATGCAGTTCCATCGGGGTGTCCTCTTGGGTGGTCAATGCAGGGCGTTGAGTTCAACGCCAACAGGCGCTCGCCCAACCGTGGCAATGCAACGGCTCGGTCGTCGGGCGGAGACTCCTTTGCCGAATTCCGAATAAGCTCCCGCAGGGCGGATGACGAAATCATGGTCGCCAAAAACCAGTCGGAGGGTGGCGCAGCGCAATCCCACCGGGTTTCAGCACGCCGCCCGAGCTCTGGCGTCCACTCGATTAAATGCCTACCGCTTTTGTTCATGGGTTGCCCCCTGGATCAAAATCGATGGCTGATAAACTTCTTAATGAGATTTAACCACCGATTGAAAGACAGGCAATGGGAGTTCGCAGGTAAAACCCAATAATCGTGTTATTCTTCAGCGCAAGCGGGATGCCTTTTCATGAGAGAGGTACAGCCTTGATGCTGTTAGATACGGTAAAAATCACCGAATCCAATCGAATCGACCCAACTGTCAACTTTCGGCGTAATGGCGCCAGGGATTTTCGCCGTAATGGCGCCACCGAAAAGTACCGAAATCAGGGGTTCGAACGGACCTCAAGCATGGGTGGTTTTTCCGCCTTTGGCAACGGGGTGGCTGGCCGCTGGCGGCAGGGGTTTGGGACTCCGATAAGGGGATGTAAGCCCAAACCGCCGAAATTTCCGTCAGGGGCAATCGTCACTCGAAAACGATTTGAATGCCTTCTTTCCGCGACAGTTTGAAGAAATGAGCATACCGCTCAAACCCTTGCTTTTTCCGCCATTCGCGCACCAGTCGTTGTTCCTGGCCGGCGGCAAACGGGAACAGCACGCCACTGGCCATCGAGAACTCCGGAAGACGCAATACGCGTAGGGCGAGGATAGCGCCGGGTTTTGCCGTCTTCGCGAGGCCGACATTGATCAGCGTCGTATCCGTGGCCTCCGCGACCAAGGCTTTGAGTTCAATTTCCGCGCGCTCCGCGAGGATGGTTTCGATCCGGTAGAGTCCGAACCGGGCGGTGCGCATCGCTGCCACCAGCTGGCGATCAATCTCGTCCCGGCAGGGATATCCCGCCAAAAACGCGGCGACCACCTTGCGCTGTTGAACCTGTTCCTCGTAAATCAACCTGTCCATCAGCACGTCCATCTCCGATTCGCCATCGAACCGCAGCGTCCCGGGCCCAGCGAGCATCCCGAGCTTCCTGGCGGCCCGCTCGAAAACGGATTGGTGCTGGAGTCCCCACCGGACCGCAGCCTGCTGTAACTCGATCAAGCGCTGTTGGAAGGTCCGGTAGGTCACCCAGGGAGGTTCCCTGTCGCTATCCTGTCGTTCCACCCAGGAGGGAGATCGCTCAGACCGGGGAGGTGTGATGGAGGCCACGCTTGTTGATGTAGGTGTTCAGGGCAATGTGACTCGAACAGCCCAGCACTTTGGCGATCTTGCGGACGGAGAGGCCATATCCCAGCAATTCCTTGATCCGCGCCACGTCCTTGTCAAACTTGCTTTTCTGCAAGGTGCCTCGGGGTTTGCCGAGCCGCTGCCCCTGGGCCTTCTTCGCCGCCAGCGCCTCTCGCGTGCGCAGACTGATCAAATCGCGCTCCAGTTCGGCGAACAGCGAGAACAGCGTGATGATGATCTTGGCGTTCATGTCCTGCCGGTCGATATCCAGGTTCTGTTTGAGGGTGATGACGCGGATATGACGTTGGAGCAAGGCGTTCACCAAGGCAATCACTTCCGCGGTGCTGCGTCCGAGGCGGCTGAGTTCCGTGACGATCAAGGTATCGGTTTCGCCCAACCTTTGCACCAGCTCGTCGATCCGGCGTTGCTGGCTGGTTTTACGCGATGAGATGGCGATCTCGACATACTCGTCAACACGCAGTCCTTGGCGTCTGGCGAATTCCAGGATCTCCAGCTTTTGATGGTTCAGGTCCTGCTGGTCGGTGGAAACGCGCAGATAGGCGACGATTTTGCCCATGCCCAAGGTCCGTTCAGTTTTAACCTAATATGGACCACAAAATAATCCAAATCGGATGAGTCTTTCAATCTATTTCACATGACCAGCCTGATGCTATAGTGACGTTCGTTTTCGCCTATCCAATCTGGATGGAGTCAATGCCGGCCAAGAGCGAAAGACTGACCATTTTGTCGGAGGCGGAACAATTCGCCCTCTATGGGCTGCCTGACTTCGATGACCGCCAACGGCTGCACTATTTTTCCTTCTCCGAGCCGGAACTGGCGCTTGCCTCCAGGCGACCCGGCCTCCACGCCCAAGTCTACTGCGCCCTGCAGATCGGCTACTTCAAGGCCAAGCACGCCTTCTTCCGCTTTACCTGGGACGAGGCAGAAAACGATTGCGCCTTCGTCCTGACCCGCTACTTCCACGATCGGGCGTTCGAACCGACGGCGATCACCCAGCACGAACACTACACCCAGCGCGCCCTGATCGCCGAATGGTTCGGCTACCGCCTATGGTCGGCGGACTGCCTCCCGGCGCTCGCGCAACAGGCCGCGCAGGTGGTTCGATGCGATGTCACGCCCGGCTTCAT
>JBDHRD010000026.1:0-23190 GCA_039807425.1 Candidatus Contendibacter sp.
TTCGGGATACGAACGCGGCGCGGATCCGGCCGCCGGACCGCCGCTAGGCCCGACGACCGCGGCTTAGTCGCAGCAGAGCGAGGGAGAGGGCAGGCGCGAAAACAGGGCGATAAACGCTGACGGGAGCGCGGGGGGAGGTGAGGCAGGATCGATGGGGATCAGGCATTGGGGCAATCCTTGAAACGGTTCGTGGCGTTGTGCGGCAACAGCAAACCCCGGCGCTCCACTCAGGAGGCCGGGCGACTCAGTCGCAGTTCGAACCGTTCACGGAATTGCGCGTTCATGATAAGGTTTAAATTAACCCAATCCTGGATTCCGGGTCAAGCAAGATGTGAATCGTTATCATTCTGGACGCCGTAGAAATCGTAGGCCTGTCTCATTGCAGCGAGGATTTGCCCATGTCCGATAAATCCGAAAATCCACAAGCCGTAACGGTCTGGGATTTACCGACCCGCCTGTTTCACTGGACCCTGGTCATGTTGATGATCGCGCAGTGGCTGACCGCCGAAGCTAGCAGCACCATGGACTGGCACGTCCGGGGTGGCTATGCGGTGCTGGCGCTGGTGCTGTTTCGCCTGCTTTGGGGATTCGTGGGCAGCGAGACCGCTCGCTTCGGCGATTTCCTGCGCGGTCCGGGCGCGACGCTGGAGTATGCCAAGGCATTGCGGCGCGGCGAGACGCCGCATTATCTCGGCCACAACCCGCTGGGCGCCTGGTCCATCGTGGCGATGCTGGTCCTGTTGTTGATCCAGGCCGGTACCGGCCTGTTCGCCAACGACGACATCCTGATCGAGGGGCCGCTATACGCCTGGGTGTCCAAAGGAACCAGCGACTGGCTGACCACCGTCCACAAGCTTAATTTCAATCTGCTGCTGCTGGTGATCGCCGTCCATATCTCGGCGGTGCTGTTCTACCTGCTGGTCAAGCGCGAAAACCTGATCCATCCGATGTTGAGCGGCCACAAGCGCCTGCCGCCGGAACTAGCCCAACCGGCTCCGCGCATCGTTAGCCCATGGCGGGGGCTGGCGACACTGGTGGCGGTGGGAGTCGCGGTCTGGTCGCTGGTGCGTTGAGCAACGGCGGGGTGGAAACGAAAAAGGCCATGCTTCGCATGGCCTTCGAGTCAAGAACTCCCGGCAAAGACTTGCTTAATCCTTGCGGAATTCTTTGTGACAGGCCTTGCAGGTTTCGGCAGTCTTGCCGAACTGCGCTTTGATCACCTTCTCGTCGCCGCCCTTGGCGACTTCGGTCAGCTTGGCGGCTTCCTGTTGGAAGCTGTCCATTTTATTTTTGAATTCGTCTGGTTTCGTCCATATTTCCGGCTTGGCCTCGGTGTTCTTCACGACATCCGGCCCCGTGCCTTTCGGAAAACCCTCGGGGGCCGCCTTGCTCATCATTTCAACGTACTGGGCGTGGCGGGTCACGGCGGCGGCATCGAACGGGGCTTCACCCTTCATCATCGCGCCGATGGGGCCGAAGTTCCAGCCGATAATCGTGTAGACCGACTGGCGGTAGTTGACTACGTCTTCCGGCTTTTTTGCATCCGCCGCGCTGGCTGTCGTCAATACACCCAAGCTGAAGATTCCGCCCGCCAACATCATCGTCAATTGCTTGTTCATTGTTTACCCCCTGATTACGAATAAATAAGTCCGATATTGGTAATCATGCCACAGGCCAGACATTTTGCAAGGTCAAGCTGAAACCAGCAGCAATTCTCATTTTGGCGCTGTCACCCACAAGCTGTTGGGGGTTCCCGTTTCCTAGCCACCAACGGGTTGATGGAAATTGGTCAAAATGAGAATTGCTGTGAAACCAGGCTGAATCAGCGAGCGTTGCCGCTTGTCAGATGCAGCGCCAGCCAGACCGCCGGTGGGTCTTCGCTGGTCCATTCGACCCGGTGCCGGCAATGCGCCGGAATCCAGACATAATCGCCCGGCGTTAGGAGGCGCGCGGCGTCATCTTCGGCAAAGCGCAGTTTTGCCTGGCCTTGCAGCAGCGCCACCCATTCGTCCCCGTCCTGGTCGTACCATTCGCCGGGTGGAGTGGCATGGCCGATGGAAATGATGCGCTCCAGCCGGCAGCCGCCGGTTTGCAGCAGGATGTCGAACCGTTCCGCTGGCAGAACGGTCGGGATGCCGGCGAGCAGGTGGCCAGTGCTGGGAATCATCCGGGTCGAACTCCAATTGTCGCCAATGTTGCAATGCGGAACCGGCTAGAATCTCGAATAGCCACTGAATCACTCAAAGAGCCACCCCGCGACGCCCGCTTCGGGAGAAATTGCCATGCACGCCGAGATCATTACCAACCGCACCTTCGCTGAAATCAGGATCGGCGAGAAGGCCAGCCTGACTCGCACCCTCAAACCGCTGGACATTCAACTCTTCGCTACCCTGTCCGGCGACCTGAATCCCACCCACCTGGATGAGAACTTCGCCCGCCAGCACCACGCCGAGCGGGTTGGCCACAGCATGTGGGTGGCCAGTCTGCTTTCGGGGCTGTTCGGCTGCCAACTGCCGGGTCCAGGCAGCGTGTTCGCCGCCCAGTCGTTCCGCTACCTGCGGCCGGTATATCTGAACGACACCCTCACCCTGACCGCCGAGGCGCGGGAAAAACACCCGGATCGCCAAATCGTGGTGTTCGCCTGCACCGCCGTCAACCAGCGGGGCGAGACCGTGATGGAAGCGACGGTCGAGGTGATTGCGTCGATGGAGAAGATCATCGCGCCACGGCCGGAACTGGCCTCGATGGCGATTCAGACCCACGACAAGTTCAATCGGCTGATCGAGTATTGCGCCCCGCTGCCCGATATCGTCACCGCCGTCGCCCATCCCTGCGACCAATCCTCGCTCACCGCGGCGGTGGAAGCGGCGGCGGTCAGCTTGATCCAGCCGATTCTGGTCGGGCCGGCGGACAAGATTCGCGCCACGGCGGACAAATACCAGATCGACATCCGCCGCTTCGAGATCATGGACGTTCCGCATAGCCACGCCGCCGCCGCCAAGGCGGTGGAACTGGTGCGCAACGGCCAAGCGGAAGTGTTGATGAAGGGCAGTCTGCACACCGACGAACTGATGCACGAAGCGATGCGTTCCGATACCGGGATTCGCACCGAGCGCCGGGTCAGTCACGTATTCTGCATGGACGTGCCGTCCTACCACAAACTGCTGCTGGTCACCGACGCCGCGATCAACATCTATCCCACGCTCGACGACAAGCGCGACATCTGCCAGAACGCCATCGACCTGGCCCAGATTCTGGGCATCGAAAAACCCAAGGTGGCGATCCTGTCAGCGGTGGAAACCATCAGCGTCAAGATCGCCTCGACCACCGACGCCGCCTCGCTATGCAAGATGGCCGAGCGGGGACAGATTACTGGCGGATCGCTGGATGGACCGCTGGCGATGGACAACGCGATCAGCAAGATGGCGGCGGAGATGAAGGGGATTAAATCAGAGGTGGCGGGCGACGCTGACATTCTGCTGGTGCCCGATCTGGAAGCGGGCAACATCCTGGCCAAGCAGCTCACCTTCATGGCCCAGGCCGACGCCGCCGGCATCGTGCTGGGGGCGCGAGCGCCGATCATTCTCACCAGCCGCGCCGACAACGTTCGTACCCGCATGGCGTCCTGCGCGGTGGCGGTGCTGATCGCTCACACCCGGCGCGGCAGCCGGTAGCTGCCGAGATCGGCTCGGGGTTGACCCGGCGGCGCGGCCACGGCCAGTTCCCGCCACTGGCCGGGCGCCAACCCCTCCAGCGTCCAGTCGCCGATCCGGTAGCGGATCAGGCGCAGGGTCGGATGGCCGACGGCGGCGGTCATCCGCCGGACCTGGCGGTTGCGGCCCTCGCGCAGGGTGAGTTCCAGCCAGGCGGTGGAAATCGCCGCCCGGTAGCGGATCGGCGGGTCGCGCGGCCACACCCTGTCCGGTTCGACGATACGCCGCGCGCTGGCGGGTAAAGTCGGGCCATCGTTCAACTCGACCCCTCGACGTAGCCGCTCCAAGGCCGCGTCGTCGGGGATGCCCTCCACCTGCGCCCAGTAGGTCTTGGGTCGCCGGTGGCGTGGGTGACTCAGATGGGCCTGCAACGCGCCGTCGTCGGTCAACGCCAGCAGGCCCTCGCTGTCCCGGTCCAGCCGGCCGGCGACGTACACGCCGGGGATGGCCAGATACGTGGCCAGCGTCGGCCGGCCGGCGTTGTCGGTGAACTGGCTCAGCACTCCACAGGGTTTGTTGAACAGGATCAACCGCGCCATTCAGAACAGCCTGCCCAGCATCAGATACAGCGAAGCATCGCCCTTGGCCACGCCGCCGCCCAGGTAGAGCGGTCCCAGCGGCGTATCCGCGCCCAGAAACAGGCTGCCCGCTGGAATGAGCGAATCAAGGGTGATCTCGTCGATGGCGTCCCACGCTCCACCGACTTCCAGCGAGCCGCCCGCGTATAGGGGGATGGTAAATGCCGCCGAGGCGTTATCGAGTCGATACATATAGATCAGTTCGCCAAGGGCGGCGTACTGCCCCGAGAGCTGGCCCTCCTGGTAACCCGACAGGTTCAGGAATCCTCCCAGTAAAAACAGATCCTGAACGCCCAGTTCCCCCGACAGCCTGCCGGATAGAATCGTTCGCGGAATGAGTGTCTGTTTACCCCAGGTGTAAGCCTTGGCGGCGGTCAGGCTGAGGGTGCTGAAATTATTGCTGGCCCCCAGCGCGGTCAGCGAGTCGTAGAAAACCAGGTTGGCGTGATGGCCCGAGGTTGGGAAGTTGAGGTTATCCAGTGTGTCCACTGCCCAACGGACCAAATAGCCGCCATCGTCGAAGCTGCCTTCATTGAAATTGCGTTCTCCGGTGGGGACTTGGCCAAAGCGGAGATCACTCTTGCCAGGGCCGTATCGCAAACCCACCGACAGCCGGCCCCAGTGCTCCAGATTGCGCCCCAATTCCATGCCGATGTTAGCCCGGTAAATTCGAAAACTGGCATTGTCCTCGTTGGAATCGTTGAGTAGATCCAGATTGTATTGTTGATAGCTGAAGTAGGGGTTGATGAAGTATTCCTGAGCCGCATCGAGCGGTTGGTAGAAATCGGTTTCCAATTTGACATTGCCGCCGATCTGGACGAACGTGCGCCATTCTCCACCGAGGGAGTTGAGCTGGGACATGGTGTAGGCGGCGCTGAGGTTGAACATGGAATCTCCCTTCATGTTGGCGCCGAGAAAGAGCCCGAAATTAAGGGTATTGGTGCCAATGTGCTGCTGCGTGGCCTCGACCACGAGCCCGGTTTTGTCATCCTCCTCGACCAGCGAGTAGGTGACCTGCTGGAAATCACCCATCCCATAGATCATGTTGAGATTGCGATTGAGTTCCTCGGGATCGAGCGGTTCGCCCGGCTTGACGTTCAGTTGCTTTTTGATGACCTGGTCGGACAGCCGGGTCGTGTTCTTGATCCGGATGAAGTCGATGACCGGCTGGTGATTTTGGGGCAACTCCGGCCGCCCGGCCAAATGCGCTTGATAAGCATCCGGCGACAGCGACAGCCGGCTCAGTTCGCTGCGCTTGCCTTGGGCTGCGTCATAGCCGATGGTGACCGCTTCCCGGGAGCGGTCGAAGGCAAGGCTCGAAATGTCTCGCAAATCCGGCGTGATCAGGATGTCCCGACGCCCCAGGGTTTTGATCTGTTGCTGGGCGTTGCGCACGGTCAGAATGGTGGTGAGTTGTCCGGTGATGGAGAGCAGCGAATTCAGTTCGCTGGCGGGAGCCAGTGGCGAACCCACGTCCACGGCGATGATCACATCCGGCCGACAGAGTTCCCGCACCACGTCCACGGGGATGTTGTCCGATACGCCGCCGTCCACCAGCAGCTTGCCATCCAGTGTAACCGGCACCAGCGCGCTCGGGATGGACATGCTGGCGCGCATCGCCATGGCCAGTTCGCCGGATTTGAGTACCACTGGCGTACCCGTGGCCAGATCGGTCGCCACTGCCCGATAGGGAACCCGCAACTGGTCGAAGTCGCGAATTTTGGCGGCTGGCAGCGACAGTTCCTGCAACAGCAGCAGCAGGTTCTGCCCTTGCAACAGTCCCTGGGGAAGCCGCACCTGGCCGTCCTTGATGCCGACGCCGTTGTTGGTCAGGAGAACGCGCTGTTCCTGTTTGGTGCGGAAGGGTAAATCGGCGCGCGGTGGCCCATCGGTGAACGCCGCCGGCCAGTCGATGCGTTGTACGGTCTCGGTCATTTCCTCGGGGGTCATGCCGGCCGCATACAACCCACCGACGATGGATCCCATGCTGGTGCCGGCGACGCAGTCGACCGGAACGTGCAGCTCCTGCAGCATCTGGAGTACGCCGACATGAGCGATACCGCGCGCGCCACCGCCGCCCAGGACCAGACCGACGCGGGCACGGCCCGGCGCGGCGTCCGCGACGTTCACGGCCATCAGACTGGCCAAGGTCAGCAGGGACATGACGAAAATCATACAGGATAGAGATTGATGGGCTCGGCGGTTGCGCATGGAAGGTGGCCAGGGTTGGTTGCTGGTGAGAACGGTCAGTATTCAGCGGAAATTCAGAAAGTGTATGTCAGGATGACTGGCAAAATGCGATGGAGGAACTCCGGAAAGGCTGATGCGATGGGGGTGGTTATGAGCGACAAACAATCGGAAATCTTGCCTGACGATCTGGCATCCGTCGATCCTGAAGCGCGTGAGCGGCGGGATTTTTTGCTGAGCCTGGGCAAATGGTCGAAGGCGGTCATCGGTGGCGTGGCGCTGGGCGGGGCGCTGCTCCCCGTGCATGAAGCCAGGGCCGTAGGCTGGAGCAATCATGGCAACTGGGTGAATCTCGGTGGTGGCGGGCCAGGCTGGGGTTGGGGAGGCTGGGGTTACGGGCCAGGCTGGGGTTACGGGCCGGGCTGGTTTAACGGGCCGGGCTGGTATGACAGGCCCTACTGGCGCGGTCGGCCCAGGTGGTATGACGGGCCAGGCTGGCGCTCCTGGCATAACCGCCCCTGGCGCGACAGGGGCTGGTATAACGGGCGCTGGTAAACTGCCGATTATTCTTATGAACGAATTAATTTACGACATTCCCGTCGAGCGGCTGAGTGCCTATCCGGACCAGCGCCTGATCGTCCGCGCCCGCGAGCCGGCAGCGCTGGTCACTGCCCTGACCGCCGAAAATCCCGCGCGGATCGTCGGATTGCGGCTGCTCTCCATGGCCGCCGATTCCGAACCGCTGAATGCCTGGATGCCCGGATTGCCGATCGATTTGGTCGTGGCCGATCCTGGTGCCGAATTTCCCCTGTTGTACCGGCACGCCGAGTTGCTCGATCACCATCCGGTGCGAGTTATCGTCCCGGTGCAGCCTGGATTCGCCAAGGCAGTCAAGGTGGCGGTATCGCTGCATTTCGCGGTGTGGCTGGAGCCGGGCCAGCCTGAACCGGCACTGATCGAGGAACTGGCCGAGGTCATGGCGTTCTACCTGCGCCAGCCGACTGTCGCCCAACCAGTCGAATTCTTTCACAGCGCGCTGCTGGGCTTTTATCACGACGATCCAGCACCCCTCTGGGTGGTTCTGGATGCGGATCCCCAATGTTTGCGCCATGTCGCCGACGATGGCGCCGAAAGCTTGCCGGGACGATTGGCGAGGGTCGAAGTTGCAGTCGCGGCCGACGCCGATCTTGGCGAATGGATCGCGCGGGTGCTGGCGACGGCGGACGAATGCCGGACCTGTGAGTTTCTCGCCAGTTGTGGCGGTTATTTCAAATGGCCAGACCGCGATTATGACTGTGCGGGCGTGAAGCGGCTGTTCGGTCTGTTGCGAGCCGCCGCCGCCGAATTGCGCCGCGATCTTGATTCGCGCCCCGCTTAGCGCCAGCCTGTCCCACCGGGGTTGATGCCGGCGGGACATAGTGGTTTTCAGCAACAGGTCATTGACCTGCTTTAAGTATCGCTCACCACTGTTGTTGCCGATTCCGGCCGTACATATTGCCCACGACGCCGCCCGCCACGCCACCGATGATCGCGCCGGTCCCGGCGCTGCCACCAGTTAAACTGCCGATGGCCGCGCCGCCCGCCGCGCCGATGGCCGCGCCGCTTAGCGTGCCTTGTTGGGCAGGACTCATGTCCGTACAGCCAACGCTCAGGGCAAGGGCTGGAAGCGCAAATAAATAACCAATTTTTTTCATAACTTACCCCTTCATCTTGGGTTAACTGGACTTTTCGGCCTTGGGTTTGACCAGTTGGAACCAGATCACTTCAAATACGGATTGGTTCATTTGGTCCGGATTGGCCTTGTAATAGCTGTCTACCTTTTCCACGATCTGCGGTACGCTCATCCCGTCCAGGGCCTTGATCAGATCGGGGATCGAGGTGCGACGCCTGGGATGAGTACCGGTCAACTGATACTCGACCATCGCCATGTTCAGGATGCCGAGCACGTAGGCGCGCCTCTCGGTATCGGTGGCTTTCGACCAGTGCTCGCCGGTCGGCATCCGCCATTCCTGCTTGGCCGGTGTTGTGGATTGGGCCGACTGGGATTCGGCGGGCTTGGCGGGCTCGGCAGCCTGGGCGATGGACCCACCGGCCAGGCCGGCAACCAGGCCAAGTGAGAGCAACGTTGTCGTGAAACGACGTTTTGTCAGCATAAAACTCCTCGCTTACCAGTGATGGGGGGTTGAAAAAATTTCTGCTACAACCGGCAGTATTTTACCACATCTACGGACTGGTCTGAGCCGCCTTGTGTTCCTGCCAGCGATTATAAATCCAGGCTCCGACGAAGTAGATGATGACGACCCCCAAACCGATCCACGCCATCAGTGGCGCCAGGTTGGAAAAAGCCACGTTGACGATCCCGCCCGTGAGGATGAAGAGCGCGACCACGCACAGCCGCCAGTCGTAGTAAATACCAGCCAGAAACGTACTGAGAGCAATGGTGTAGGTCATCATGAAACTGCCCTGCCGGTCGTCGATCAGATCGATGATGTTGTTATGGCCGGCGGAAACCATGTAGAGCAGAAACGCCAGTGCGAACACCGCGCCCCAGTGCAGAACCTGGCGCGCGATGAGCAGCAACCGGGCTTTCGGGGTCGGCTCGACGTTGTTCCACTGAGTAATAATGCAGACCAACCCAAAGATCGGGATCAGCCAGTGCCAGTACCAGCGGCTAGTGTCCAGGTTGTAGGTGGTGTAGACGGCGCCGATCCAGGCCAGCACGATCATCAGATAGAAGCCGATGTCCTTGGGGCGAAACAGCCGTCGCCACAGACTGGGTTTTACCGGAGCCGGTTCGGTCGGGGTCAGTTCGAGTTCGGGCATGACGGGTTCCTTGCCTGGGTTCGAAGATTTCGGACGAGTTTGGAGTCACATATTAGCGCATATCCCGCCGATGAAGCGCGCGGCGGCGTCCAGCACAGCTTCCCGCCTCTGAAAGTGGGGAACGTGGCCGCAACCGGGTAGCCACAGGACCTCGGGGGGTCCCGATACCCCGGCGGCGATGGCGTCCACCTGGGCGCGGGTAGCGTATTCGTCATCCACGCCCTGCATGATCAGGGTCGGGCAGACGATGCGAGGCAACTCCGCTTCCATATTCCAGTCGCGGCGCGTGGGCCGCAGCCAGGTATCACCCCAGCCTCGGAACATGGCGTCGGTATTGGCGCCGTGATAGCGCTGCAACCCGTTCCGCAACGACCCCTGTTCGTAGGTGGCGACGGCCAGGCGGATGCCGGCCAGGCACACGTCCTCGACGGAAATATGTCCCGCCTCGCTGATGACCGCGCGGGTTCGCTCGGGATAGGCGGCGGCGAACAGCAGGGCGATGGAAGCGCCGTCGCTGTGGCCGAACAGGATCGACGGATCGGCGATGCCACAGGCGTCCAGCACCTCGGGCAGGCTGTCGCGCGCCTCCCGCTCCAGATAGTCGTTGGGGCGCGGCCCGGTCAGCGGTTCGGATTGGCCATGGCCCCAGCGTTCGTACACCAATCCCGGCAGATGGGTTTGGGCGCACAACTCCGCCGGGAAGTGACGCCATTGCCCGATGCTGCCCAAGCCCTCGTGCAGAAAGACCAGGGTGGGGCCGGCGGCGGGATGGGGGGGAGACAGCCGTTCGGCGTGCAAGCGGTGGCCGGCGGCGTGAAGATCGAAGCGGTGCCGATGGACGGGTGCGGTCATGGGGATTCTCAGGCGATGCGTTGTTCCTGGAACAGAGCCAGCAGGATGTCCAGGCGTTGGCGCGGTTCGGTCATTTCCAGCAATGCCTGGCGGATGTGTAGCGGTAGTGGCAGGATTTCCGTCAGCCGGTTGCCGATCCAGACGGCGCTGTCCCAGTCCGGAGCGAGAAACCGGGCGTAGGGTTGCAATTCTTCGTTATCCAGCAGGTCGCGCAGCACGCGCGCCAAGGGTTCGTGACTGGGCATGGGCGACTCCGCCGGATCGTCCGGCAGCCACAACACTTGACCGATCAGCAGGTTATCGGGCTCAACCCGGTGACCGACGACTCGCAGGCGCTGCACGCCCAGACAGGTGATGCCGAGCAGCCCATCCTCGGTCTGGTCGAAATCGACGATGCGGGCCAAGGTGCCGACCGGATGGATACTGACCGGCTGACCACCCGCTTCGTTGCCTTCGTGAATGGTGACCACGCCGAAACCGCTGTCGGTTCTCATGCAGCGGCTGACCAGGTCCAGATAGCGGGTCTCGAAAATCCGCAGGGGCAAAACCCCACCAGGGAACAACACGGTTTTTAGTGGAAACAGCGGCAGTTCCTGGGTGGCGGTCGCGGTCATGAGAATCCCCTCGGTTCCGGTTGTTCGCCCCAGCGCGGCAGCAACGCATGGGGAATTTCCAACTGATCGAGAATTCTGGCCACGATGAAATCCACCAGTTCCGCAACGGTAGCCGGCCGGTAATAGAAACCGGGGTTGGCTGGCAGGATCACCGCGCCGGCACGGGCCAGCCGCAGCATGTTTTCCAGATGGATCACCGAGAGCGGCGTTTCTCGCACCGCCAGAATCAGCTTGCGTCGTTCCTTGAGCGTCACATCGGCGGCCCGTTCCAGCAGGTTGTCACTGTTGCCGTTGGCGATGGCGGCCAGCGCCCCGGTGGTGCAGGGACAGACTACCATCGCCCGCGCCAGCGCCGAACCACTGGCCGGCGGCGCGGTCCATTCGTCCTGTCCGAACACCCGCAACTGGCTCGGATCGCAGCGGTACTGTTCGATCAATACCTGCTGGATGTCGCGGGGCCGGCCGGGCAGGCGCAACTCAGTTTCCATGTGGATGACGATCTGTGCGGCCTTCGAGAGCAGGAGCTGCACCGGCTGGCCCGCTTCCAGCAGGCATTGCAGCAGCCGCAGGCCATAATCGGCCCCGGACGCGCCGGTCATGCCGAGGATAATGGGGCGTTCAGCCATCGACAGCAGTTATCCGCAGCGCGTTCAACAACCGCTCGTGAATTCCGCCAAAACCACCGTTGCTCATGATCAACACCTGGGTTCCCGGCTTGGCCCGGGCCTGAATGGCGGCGAGCGTCTCGTCGAGGCTGTGGCAGACCTGCCCGCGTGGGCCAAGCGCCGCCGCGACCGCGCCGAGATTCCAGCCGAGATCGGGCGCCTGGTACAGCACCACCGCATCGGCCAGCGCCAGCGCGGGGGCGAGGCTGTCCTTGAACACCCCCAGCTTCATGGTGTTGGAGCGCGGCTCCAGCACCGCGATGATTGGCTGGTCGCCGACCCGGGCGCGCAAGCCCGCCAGCGTGGTGGCAATCGCGGTGGGATGATGGGCGAAATCGTCGTAGACTGTCACGCCGTTGACCGCACCGCGCGCTTCCAGCCGCCGCTTGACACCTTGAAAATCCCGCAGCGCCTCGATGGCGGCGGCGACCGGCACGCCAACATGACGGGCGGCGGCGATGGCGGCCAGGGCGTTGTGGACGCTGTGCATGCCCAACTGGCTCCATCCGGCCCGGCCCTGCCATTCACCCTGATAATGCACCTCGAAGGCGCCGCCATCCGGGGCGATATTTCGCGCTTCCCACTCGCCGGTTCCGAAGCGTTCCACCGGCGTCCAACAGCCCATCGCCAGCACCTCGGCCAGGTTCGCATCCTGGCCATTGGCGACGATCAGCCCGGAACCGGGCACGGTGCGCAGCAGATGATGAAACTGGCGCTGGATGGCGGCCAGATCGGGGAAAATGTCGGCGTGATCGAATTCCAGATTATTGAGGACCAAGGTGCGGGGCCGGTAATGGACGAACTTGGAACGCTTGTCGAAAAACGCCGTGTCGTATTCGTCGGCTTCCACCACGAAACAGCGGCCCTGACCCAGCCGGGCCGACTGGCCGAAATTGGCGGGAATGCCGCCGATCAGAAAGCCCGGTTCCAGCCCGGCGCGTTCCAGCAGCCACGCCAGCAGGCTGCTGGTGCTGGTTTTGCCGTGGGTGCCGGCCACCGCCAGCACATGGCGGTCGCGCAACACGTGTTCCGCCAGCCAGGCCGGCCCGGAAGCATAGGGCAGATCGCGGTTCAGCAATTCCTCGATGATCGGCCGGCCCCGGCTCATCACGTTGCCAACGACGACCATGTCCGGCTGGAACTCGGCGAGTTGTTCGGGGGCGTAGCCTTCGCGTAGCGCGATCCCGGCTTCGGCCAGTTGGGTGCTCATCGGCGGATAGACGCCGGCGTCGCAGCCGGAAACGGTATGTCCCGCCGCGCGGGCCAGAAGGGCCACACCGGCCATGAAGGTGCCGCAAATGCCGAGGATGTGAATGTGCATGATCAGGAGAGAAGTTTGAAGGATGGGAGGATTTTAGGGATCAATGCCGGGTGCTGTCATGGGAAATGGGCCTTTCCAATCCACATCCGAGCCTGCGTGGGCATTGCCTACCCACCGACCCAGCCGGTCAGCGTCCAGGACAGGAAGGTATAGCCGAGCGCGCCCAGCGCGCCGCCCCAGACCGGAACGTCGAGGGCATGGCGCAGGATATGGGCCATGATCGTGATGCTCCAGGCCATCAGCGCCAACAGCAGCAGCGAGGGTAGCTGAATGTCGCCCTCGGAACCTTGCCGAACGATCCAAACCATCACCGGCAATGCCAGCAGACCCATCAGCGTGCCGGTTCCGGTCAGCGCGCTCAGGGTCTGCTCGAAGCGCCGGGCATGCCGCCGCGCCAACAGCGCCAGATGCAGCAGCCCGGCCAGCAGGACCAAATCCAACAGGATTTGCAGAATCGCCACCGGGAACGGCGTGCTCAGCAATAGCACCACCAGTCCGGACAGCCCATAGCCCAGCAGGCACAGCTTCAGCAGCGCCATCCCGGCGGGCACGTCTTGCGGTCCCTTGCGAAACAGGCAGATATCCAAAAACAGCTCGAACAGGGCGCGCATGGTGTCAGTGCGGTTTCCGGTCCAGTTGCGCGGTCAGTTCCCGCAACTCGGGCGCGATGTCCATCGGATAGGGCGGCGCGGTTTCGTTCACGCGCAAAGCGGCGGGCAAAGTGGCCAGTTGCGTTCGTACCCGGTCGCGGATCGCGCTCAGCGGCTCTGGCGGTTGCAGCCGTCGGCCCTGCTCCATCACCGGCGCCAGCAACGGCTCGCCCGGCTGGGAATGGGACTCCAGCCCCAGACAATCGCCGGTCCAGGTTCCATCCGTCGCCATCCGCCGATACACCTGCTTGCGGCCCGGCCAGGTCGCCTTGCCCTCGGAACGCTTGCGTCGGGGTTGACCGGCGTATTCTTGCAGCTTGTAGACCATGTCCAGCGTGGGGGCGTCAGTGGAGGCGTCCAGCCGGGTGCCGATGCCGAACCCGTCGAGCGGCGCCCCGTCGGCCAGCAAGGCGCGGACGCGATGTTCGTCGAGATCACCGCTGCCGAAGATGATGACATGAGATAAACCACCAGCGTCGAGAATGCGCCGCACCCGCCGGGCGTGCTCGGCCAGGTCACCGCTGTCGATCCGCACGCCCCGGATGGCGACGCCGCGTTCCCCCAGGCGGGGCGCGAGATTCACCACCTTGTGGGCGGCGGCCTCGGTGTCGTAGGTGTCGATCAGCAGGGTCACGTTGCCGGGTTGGGCGGCGGCGAACCGTTCGAAGGCGTCTTCCTCGCGGTCGTGGGCCTGGACCAGCGAATGGGCCATGGTACCGAAAATTGGGATGTTAAATCGCATCCCGGCCAGCACGGTGGCGGTGCCGGCAAACCCGGTCACATAGCTGGCCCGCGCCGCCAGCAGCGCCGCCTCGCCGCCGTGGGCGCGGCGCAGACCGAAATCCACCAGCAGCTTGCCGGGCGCGGCCAGCACGCAGCGGGCGGCCTTGGATGCGATCAGCGTCTGGTAGTGCAGCAGATTGATCAGCCGGCTTTCCGCCAGTTGGGCTTGTGGCAACGGCGCGATGACCCGCAGGATCGGTTCGTCGGCGAAGAACGCTGTCCCTTCCGGCATGGCCCACACCGCGCCGGTGAAGCGAAAATCGGCCAGCGCCGCCACGAAGTCGGTGCTGAAGCGTCCGGTGCTGGCCAGCCAATCCCGTTCCTCGACGGTGAAATGAAGGTTCTCCAGATAATCCAGCGCCTGTTCCAGGCCGGCGGCCAGCAGGAAATTGCGCTCCGGGGGCAGGCGGCGCACGAACAGCTCGAACGCGGCCGTTTCGTTCATGCGTTCGGTGTGGTAAGTCTGGAGCATGGTGAGCTGATACAGATCGGTTAGCAACGCGCTATGGGCAATAGTCATGGCGGCGCCCGAGGTAAAGGCCAAAGGCTAAAGGCTTCGTCGCTGGACCGGCAGGCTGGCAGCGCGAGGCTTCGGGAATTTACCGTTAAATACTAGAGAGAAAATCGGATGAGTACGCCAGAAATTTTAACCGAACGGGAAGAAGGGGTCTTGCGGGTTTGCATTCACCGCCCCGACAAGAAGAACGCCCTGACCTTGCCGATGTATGCGGCGCTGACCGCTGCCCTGAACGAGGCCAGTGGAGACGCCGCCATCCGGGCGGTAGTACTGACTGGCAGTGGTGACAGTTTCAGCAGTGGCAATGACGTCGCCGATTTTCTGGCCGCGCCGCCGACCGGCGAGGACAGCCCGGTGTTTCAATTTTTAGCCGCGCTGCGCCAGTTCGACAAGCCGCTGGTCGCGGCGGTGAACGGCATGGCGGTTGGTATCGGGGTCACCATGCTGTTGCACTGCGATCTGGTCTATGCCCGGGCTGGAGCGACCCTGGCGATGCCGTTCGTCAATCTTGGCCTGTGCCCGGAAGGCGGGTCCAGCCTGCTGTTGCCGCGTCTGATCGGTTACCCGCGCGCGGCGGAGCTGTTGTTGCTGGGCGAGCCGTTCAGCGCCGAACAGGCGCTGGAATGGGGGCTGATCAACGGCATTGGCGCCGACGCCGACGCGACGCTGGAACTGGCTTTGAGCAAGGCCCAACGCCTGGCCCGGCAACCGGCGGCGGCGGTGCGTATGGCCAAGCGGCTGCTCAAGCGCAACGAGGCCGAGACCTTGCGGGAGACCATTGCGCTGGAAGGCCGGCATTTCATCGAGTTGTTGAACTCGCCGGAAGCGGCAGCGGCGTTGCGAGCCTTCGTGGAACGCCGCCGGCCTGAGGGGTGACGCGATCCACGGTCGCGCTACTCCTCCTCATCAGCCAGGGCCAGTGTTTGGATCAGGTCCGAGAGCGATTCGGCCTGAAGCTTTTCCATCACCCGCTTGCGGTGGATTTCCACGGTGGACAGGCTGATGCCAAGTTTGGCAGCAATCACCTTGTTGTATTGCCCGGCCGCGACGCGATCCAGCACCTCTCGCTCGCGCGGCGACAGCAGGGCCAGACGTGCCCCCGCTTCGGCGCGACGCGCCTGGCGACGGCGTTGCCGGGCGTCGAGAGCCAGCGCCTCACGGACCCGTGCGACCAGCGCCTCGCCCTGAAACGGCTTTTCCAGGAAATCGAAGGCACCGCCCTTCATTGCCCGGATCGCCATCGGCACATCGCCGTGGCCGGTCATGAACAGGATCGGGGTGTGACAGCCCCGCGCCCGGAGCTGCTTTTGCAGGTCCAGGCCGCTCATGCCCGGCATCCGCACGTCCAGCACCAGGCAGCCGGGCCGCTGGATGGCGGTGGATTCCAGGAACGCGGCGGCGCTGGCGAAGGTCGCCACGGCCAGCCCGTCGGTTTTCAACAACAGGCTGACGGCGTCGCGCACGGCCGGGTCGTCGTCGACGATGAAAACGGTGGGAGTCGCGTCGTTCATACGGCGGGTGGCGCTCCATGGGCGTGATAGACCGGCAGGGTGAAATGGAAGGAAACGCCACAGTCGGGATTCGGCGTCGCCCAGATCCGACCACCCTGGGATTCGATGATCGAGCGGCTGGCCGACAGGCCCAGCCCCATGCCGCCCGGCTTGGTGCTGAAGAAGGGCTGGAACAATCGTTCGGCGGCTTCCGGACCGAGACCGGGGCCACTGTCGGACAGCGTGACCCGCACGGTATCCGGATCCTCCAGGGTCGTGCGCACGATCAACGAGCGTGGTCCCGCAGCCGTTTCGTACATCGCTTCGATCGCGTTACGCACCAGGTAGAGCACCACCAACTGGGTTTGGACATCGCTGGCCAGGACCGCGGGCAGCCGTTCCGCCAGTTCGAGTTGCAAGGTCGCTCCCCCCCAGTGCAGTTCCAGTTCCGCATAGTGGACGACGGTGCGGATCAGGGCGTTGAGATCGAGGATCGTCTGGGCGGCGGGATGCTTGCGTACCAGGTCGCGCAGGTGCCGGACGATGTCGCCAGCCCGCAACCCCTGTTTGACGACTTCCTCCAGCACGCTGGTCAGTTCCCGGGGATCGATCCGATCCTGCCGCAGCAGACCCAGGCAGGCCTGACCGTAGGCGACGATGGCCGCCAGCGGCTGGTTGATGTTATGCGCCAGGTTGGATGCCATCTCGACCGCCAGGCTAAGCTGCGAGGTTTGAGCCAGCTCCACCTGCTGTCGGCGCAACTGGTCCTCGGCCAGCTTGCGGGCGGTGATGTCCTCGGCCAGCCCGGCGACCCGATAGACGTAACCCGCCGCGTCATGGATGGGGAAGCCGCGATCCCGGATCCAGCGCACCGCGCCGTCCGGGCGGATGATTCGGTATTCCACGTCGAGCCGGCCGGATTCGAGCTTTGCCAAGTGTGCCGCGTAGGCACGCGAGCGGTCGTCGGGATGCAGGGCATCGAACCAGTCCAGCGGCCGTTCCAGCAGGCTTTGCGTCGAGTGTCCCCAGATGTCCTCGTAGGCTGGGCTGACGTAAAGCAGCCGTTCCTCGGTAATCCCGTAGACCCAGAATACCTCCCGGATGTGCTCGGCCAGTTGCCGAAATCGTTCCTCGCTGTCGCGCAGGGCGCATTCCATCTGGACGCGGGCGGCGATTTGGCTCTCCAGGGTTTGGTTGATCGCGGTCAGCTCTGCGGTGCGCGCATGGACCCGCTGTTCCAGCTCGTTGGCGCGTTGCCGTTGCTCCTCGGCCCGTTTCAGGACGGTGCTGTTGCGGGAGATGCCGATGACGCCGATGATGTGGCCATCGGCGTCGCGGTAGGGCCATTTGGTGGTTTGGAAGACGAAGTCGCCCTGCGCGAGAGCGACCGTGTACTCGCAGTCGAGCATCGCTCCACTGGCCATGACCTGGCGGTCGACGTCCATCAACTCGCGGGCGACGGCGGCGGGAAACAGTTCGGTGTCATTCCGGCCCAGGCACTCGGCCAGCGGGCGGCCGATCACGCGCGCGCCGGTCGAATTGAGTACGAGATAGCGTCCCTGCTGATCCTTGATGAACATGGCGTCGGTGATTTGCTCGATGAACTCGACCAGCCGGAGGTCTTGGGCTTGAGCGGCGCGCTGGAGGTTTCGGGCATCGAAATACAGCAGCCAGTAAAAGAAGGCGCCGCTGGCGGCCACGAACAGCATATCGGTCAGCAGGTAACGAAGAGGCAGGTCCAAGGCAGCGCCGAGCCCTGTGGTCGCCAGCGGCTTACCCCACAAGACCCAGATCAGGCTGGCGCCGACATACAGGGCGACCCAAAGAGCCGGCCAAGGGTGGCGTCGCCTGCTTCCAACCTCGGGCGGCAGGCTCTGGGTGGAACCGGCCAGAAGAGCAAATCCGGATTCGGCCATGCGCGCCACACCCAACCTAGGCCGCGTCCAGGGACGGCGCCTCGGTTGCGGGTTCCGGAGCGGTGGCGGGGGTGGCGACGGGCAGGATAAAGTGGAAGGTGACGCCGCGACCGACGTTGGTCGTCACCCACAACCGGCCGCCATGGGCCTCGACGATGGACTGGCTGATAGACAGCCCCAGCCCAAGTCCATCGGGCTTGGTGGTGAAAAATGGGTGCAGCCATTGCTCCATCTTATCGGGCGTCAGACCCGGCCCAGAGTCCTGAACCGCGATTTCGACCCCTGTCGGTTCGGCGCGGGCGGAGATCGCCAGCGCGCCGGTCTCCAGGCCAGCGTCGGCGCTCATGGCGTCCATCGCGTTGCGGACCAGATTGAGAACCACCTGCTGCACTTGCAGGGCATCGGCTCGCACCAGCGGCAACTCCGGCGCGATGTCGTAGCGCAGGATGATTTGGCGGCGATGGGCTTCCAGATTCAGGAAATCCGTGATGTCCTCGAAGAGGTCGCCGATTCGAACCGCGGCGAAATGGGGTTTTCCCTGGCGGGCGAAATGGCGGATGCGCTGGATGATGGTATTGGCCCGAGCGCTTTGGGCAGTGATTTTTTCCAGGATTTCCCGCGCCGCGTCCGGACCCAGCGCGCCGTTGTGCACCCGGGTCAGGCCGGCTTCGGCGTACAGGTTGATCGCGGTGATGGGCTGGTTAATCTCGTGGACCAGGCCGGACGCCATTTCGCCCAGGGTATTGAGGCGGGAGGCGTGGGCCAACAGGGTTTGCTGGCGCTGCGCGGCCTCGGCCATGGATTCCTGCTCCAGCATGCCACCCACCCACTGGGCCATGAGCTGGATCAGTTCGCGATCCACGGCGGTGAACGGCGTGCTCCGTGGCTGGAAGTTGGAGAAGCTCAGGGTCCCATACACCTGATCCCTGACCCGAACCGGAACACCCAAATAGGCCTCCAGACCGAATTTCCGATAGCAGGGATGCTGGCGCCAGGGGCCGGTCGAGGCGTGCTCAAAGCCCAGGAACGTCCCGGCGCGCAGGGTGTCGCGGCAGTAGGCGTCGGCCAGGTTGAAAACGTCGCCCGAAGCGATTTCACCGTCTGGGGTAATGCTTTGGACGACTTCCTGGCGCTCGCCGTCCACATGACACAGCAGACCGATGGCCATGCCGAAACGCTGGCAACCCATCGCCAGCAGAATTTGAATCCGGTCGCTGGCGTGGCGACGCGGGGTCGAGACCACCTGGTGCAGCTCCCGCATCGCCTCCACGCTGTCGCGCAAAGCCGCCTGCTGGTCGGCCAGCAACTGGTTGGTTTCCTCGGCTTTTTCCTTGGCTTTGGCGAACGACTGGGCCAAGTTCAGATTTTCCGCCGCCAACCGCAGCGAGCGGGCGAGCGTCCGGTGAAAGCGATCCGCGGTCGCCAGCGCCAACAGCAGGTAGAACACGCCGGCGGCGCCCATGGCGATGCGCATCGGATCGTCCCGCAGCAGCAGCCAGAGCATCGGCGGCAATCCGATGGGCAGCGCGTAGGCGACATAGACGCGCAGGACCGAACTCATGGTGAACACACCGCCCATGAGCACGCCGCCGAGCATCAAAGCGATGAAGGCGTCGTAGACCAGCGACGGCGACAGCGCCAGCAGGAAGACGCAACCGCCCCAGCAGGCGCCGCTGGCGGCGCAGTCCCAGGTGTAGCGGGCAACCCAGCGTTCAATGTCAGCCTCCCGATCGAGGTGGGGCTGGAAGGCGGCGGTCAAGGCCAGCCGGACCAGGATGGTAGCAGCCAGCGCCAGCACCCACGCGACCAGGACCGCTCGCGGCAGCGTGCCCCACAAAACCAGCACCAGTAGCGAGGCGATCAGTAAACTGGCGGCGGCGCCCAGCGGGGCCTGTTCGTGCAGCAGCCGCACTTGTTCGGCGCGGATTTGCCGAGCCGTGGCGTCGGTGGCCGGGTTGGGAGCGGCGACCGCGTTCACGGGGCGCGGCGCGACCGTTGGCGCGGCGCGGCGACCGGCGCCGGCTGGTGTTCCAGCGCGGGCTGGTCGGCAACCACCGTGTATTCGCCTTCGATAAATCCGGGGTGAGCCTTTCGAGCCTGCCGCGCCAGCCGGCGGAATTGCCACCACAGCCAGCCGCCGAACACCAGGCCAACGACCAGCAGAACGGTGAACAACACGGAGGCGACGGCGAACCCGGCCACGATCGCCAGGACGGAGGTCAGGGCCAGTCCGATCCGGCTCAACAGAGAGGGTTTGGGAAGGGGCAAGGGTTTCATGAGCGGGCGATCCAGAACCACCAGACGATCAGGCCGATCAGGCCCAGTCCGGCGAGGTTGACGAAGAGCGTGGTCATGTCGATGTCTCCCGGGGCCGAAACCCGCGCAGCCGGTTGGCGTTGCTGACGACGGTGAAGGACGACAGCGCCATGGCCGCGCCCGCCAGCATGGGGTCGAGCAGCAGTCCGGTCGCCGGGTAGAGCGCACCCGCCGCAAGCGGAATTCCCAGGGTATTGTAAAGGAAAGCGCCAACCAGATTCTGCCGAATATTGCCCAGCGTGGCGCGAGAAATGGCGATGGCGTCGGCGACGCCATGCAGGGAGCCGCGCGCCAGGGTGATGCCGGCGCTCTCGATGGCGATATCCGTCCCGCCGCCCATGGCCAGGCCGACGTCGGCCCGGGCCAGTGCTGGCGCGTCGTTGATGCCGTCGCCGACCATGCCGACCACCGCGCCATCGGCTTGCAATCCGGCGATCACGTCGGCCTTGGCGGTGGGCAGTACCTCGGCGAACACCGTCTCGATACCGACTTGAGCGGCGATTGCCCGGGCAGTGGCGGTGTGGTCGCCGGTCAACAGCACCACGCGCAGCCCGAGTTCCCGCAGGCGGGCGATGGCGGCCGCGGAATCCAGTTTGAGCGGATCGGCGATGGCCAGAAGGCCGGCGGCGCGACCATCCACCGCCACGAACACCGGCGTCTGGCCCTGGGCGGCCAGGCGTTCCGCGTCGGCATGCAGCGGCGCGGTGTCGATCCCGCGTTCCTCCAGCAGGCGGCGGTTGCCGGCCAGCAGCATTTGCCCCTCGACCACGCCGCTCGCGCCGTGACCGGCGATGGCCTCGAATCGTTCCACGGGGGGAAGATCCGGCTCCCGGTCGCGCGCCGCGTCCAGAATCGCCTGGGCCAGCGGATGCTCGGAACCCGCTTCCAGGCCAGCCGCCAGCCGGAACACCTCGGTCTCGTCGAAACCGGGCCGGACGATCACGGCGGTCACGGTGGGCCGGCCGGTGGTGACGGTGCCGGTCTTGTCGAGGACGAGGGTGGTCAACTGGCCGGCCCGCTGCAGCGCCGCCCCGTCGCGGATCAGGATGCCGGATTCGGCGGCCTTGCCGACCCCGACCATGATCGAGATCGGGGTGGCCAGCCCCAGCGCGCAGGGACAGGCGATGATCAACACGGTCAGCGTCGTGACCAGCATGTAGCCGGCGCGAGGCTCGGGGCCGAAGTTGAACCAGGCCAGCGCGGCGAGCACGGCCACGATCAGCACCGAGGGCACGAAAACGGCGGCGACCCGGTCGGCCAGCCGGCCGATGGGCGGTTTGCTGTTCTGTGCCTGGCGCACGCTGGCGATGATGTGGGCCAGCACCGTATCGGCGCCGACCCGGGTAGCGCGGAACACGAAACTGCCGGTTTGATTGACCGTGCCGCCGGTGACCGGATCGCCGGGCTGTTTGACGACCGGTAGCGGTTCGCCGGTGAGCATGGCTTCGTCCACGGTGGAATGGCCAGCGACGATTGCGCCATCCACCGGAATCTTCTCGCCGGGCCGCACCCGGATCAGGGCGCCGACGCCGAGAGTTTCAATCGGAACATCGCGTTCCTGGTCGCCCTCGACCAGCCGGGCGGTTTTCGGTTGCAGGCCGAGCAGGCGGCGGATGGCGGCGGAGGTTTTGCCGCGCGCCCGGCTTTCCAGGGCGGCGCCGAGATTGACCAGGGCGATGATGACGACCGCCGCCTCGAAATAGGCATGGCGGGCCAGGCTCGGCACGCTGGCGGGGAACAGGGCCACCAGCATGGAATAGAACCAGGCCGAACCCGTGCCCAGGGCAATCAGGGTGTCCATGTTGGCGTTGTGGTGGCGAAATTGCCGCCAGGCGCCGGTGAAAAAGTGACCGCCGCTATAGATCATCGCCGCCAGGGTCAGCAGGCCGGCGGTGATCCAGAACATCTGACCGGCTGACGTCGTCACTGCCGGCAGCCAGCCAGCCATCTCGGCCACCATCAGCGGCGCGGCCAGGGCGCCGGCGACGACGGTGTTGCGGATCAGCCGCCGGTAATGGGCCTGCTCGGCGGCCTCGCGTTCGGCGTCCGCGCTGGCCTCGTCGCGCAGTTCGGCGGCGTCATAGCCGGCCGCCCGCACTGCCTGAATCAGCGTCGCCACCGGGACGCTGGCCGTGACCTGGGCGGTGCGGTCGGCGAAATTGACGCTGGCCTCGGCGACGCCGGGTGCGCCGCGCAGGGCAGTTTCCACGGCGGCGACGCAACCGGCGCAACTCATGCCGGTAATCGCCAGATGATGATGAGAGGATGAGGCAACAGTCATCGGTGGTTCCATTCCAGCGGAGCGATCATTAGTTTGGGATGATTCAATCATGGACATTGGAGAGTTGGGAGGGTTCGGCAGGTCCGCCCCGTCCGCCATCCATGACACTCATTACCCCCCACCTAATTCAGTTTTGAAAATGGCCTGAAATGTTCTGAAACCATGGTTTGGTATAAACTGATAGTATGGTGAGCGACCTTGCAACGCCCCTGTTTTATCGCTAACATTTGAATCGTGTTAGCAGCTTGCTGGGCTTCAAGCGGCGGCAAGCGGGATCCCGTAGCGGGTGTAGTTCAATGGTAGAACTTCAGCTTCCCAAGCTGATAGCGTGGGTTCGATTCCCATCACCCGCTCCAAGATGCTAGGGTTGCGCCACACGGCGCAACCCTTTTTTGTGGCTGCGATCCTTGTGATGCGGCCTTCTGGCGTCGCCTTGGTCCCATTCCACCCATTGCAACGAGGACCCCACCATGATTCACGTCGC
>JBDHRD010000247.1:0-3763 GCA_039807425.1 Candidatus Contendibacter sp.
ATCGCCGCCACCTCGATGTTGTCCATGGCCGGCATCATCGTCGCCCTGGACGCCTACGGGCCGATCACCGACAACGCTGGCGGCATCGCCGAAATGGCGGAGATGGACGAGAAGATTCGCGGCATTACCGACCCGCTGGACGCGGTGGGCAACACCACCAAGGCGGTCACCAAGGGCTACGCCATCGGCTCGGCGGCGCTGGCGGCGCTGGTGCTGTTCGCCGACTTCGAGCACAAGCTGGAAATCGCCAATATCAAGGTCGATTTTTCCCTGACCGACCCCGTCGTCATCATCGGCCTGTTCATCGGTGGGATGATTCCGTTCCTGTTCGGAGCGATGGCGATGGAAGCGGTCGGTCGCGCCGCCGGTGCGGTGGTGTTGGAGGTGCGGCGGCAGTTCCGGGAAATCGCCGGCATCATGGAAGGGACGACCAAACCCGACTATTCGCAGGCCGTGGATTTGCTGACCAAGGCGGCGATCAAGGAAATGATCATCCCCTCGTTGCTGCCGGTGCTGGCGCCCATCGTGGTCGCATTCGGCATGGCGTGGCTGATGGGTCCCGAGGCCGGACCCAAGGCGCTGGGCGGCCTGCTGATGGGTACCATCGTCACTGGCCTGTTCGTGGCGATTTCCATGACCGCCGGCGGTGGTGCGTGGGACAACGCCAAGAAGTACATCGAGGATGGCAACCACGGCGGCAAGGGTTCCGAAGCCCACAAGGCGGCGGTCACCGGCGACACCGTCGGCGACCCCTACAAGGACACCGCCGGGCCAGCGGTCAACCCGCTGATCAAGATCATCAACATCGTCGCGTTGCTGATCGTGCCGCTGCTGGTGGCCATGAAGTAGAACCGTGGCCGAACTGAGCCACTTCAACGCCGCCGGCGAGGCCCACATGGTGAACGTGGGCGACAAGGATGTCACGCGCCGGGCGGCGGTCGCGGAAGGCTGGATCATCATGCGCCCGGCCACGCTCGACCGGATCGTGGCCGGGTCGCACGCCAAGGGCGACGTGCTGGGCGTGGCGCGCATTGCGGGCATCATGGCCACCAAGCGTACCGCCGATTTGATTCCGCTCTGCCATCCACTGGCGCTGACCCGGGTGGCGGTGGATTTGGAACCGGTGGCGGTTAAAAGCGCGGTTCGCTGCCAGGCTACCGTCGAGACGCACGGCCGTACCGGGGTGGAAATGGAAGCCCTGACCGCCGTCCAGATCGCCCTGCTGACGGTCTACGACATGTGCAAGGCAGTGGACCGGGGCATGACGCTGACCGACATCCGCCTGCTGGAAAAAAGCGGAGGCCAATCCGGCGTCTGGCGGCGAGAATGAGCGACTTCCTCTACCTCGTCGATCAACCTGCATTGACCGAGTTTTGCACCCGCCTGCGCGGCGCGGCGTGGATCGCGCTGGATACCGAATTCATCCGCGAACAGACGTTCTATCCCCAGCTCTGCCTGATCCAGATCGCCACTCCCGATCACCTCGCCTGCATCGATCCGCTGGCGCTCCCCTCGCTGGAACCGTTGCTGGATATTCTCTACGACCCCGCCACGACCAAGGTGCTGCACGCCGCGCACCAGGATCTGGAACTCTTTTACCATCTGGGCGGCGTGGTTCCGGCTCCCGTGTTCGACACCCAACTGGCGGCGCTGGCGCTGGGGCAGGGTCATCAACTGAGCTACGCGGCGCTGGTGCAACAACTGCTCGGGGTGGAACTGGACAAGGCGCATACCCGCGCCGACTGGCGGCGGCGGCCGCTGGCCCCGGCATGGCTGGCCTATGCGGCTGATGATGTGCGTTATCTGCGGGAGCTTTACCCCAGGCAGCTTGCGGCGTTGCGGGAACGCGGCTGGCTGGACGCGCTGGCCGAGGATTTTGAGGCGCTCTGCCATCTCGACCGCTATCGGCTGCAACCATCGGAAGCCTGGCGGCGGGTCCGGGAGCATCACCGCCTCAGCGGCATACAGCGGGCCGTGCTGCGGGCGCTGGCGGCCTGGCGCGAGGAGCGGGCCAGTACCCAGGACCGGCCGCGCCGCTGGATTCTGGGCGATGCCGTGCTGCTCGAACTGGCCCGACGGATGCCTGGGGACATGGAACAGTTACAACGGATCCGTGGCCTGCCAGCAGCGACGCTGCAACGACACGGCGCAATGCTATTGGCGCGGATCACCGCCGCCCGCGCCGAACTACCCGAGCAGTGGCCGAACCGCCCGCCTCGGCCGCGCCTGACTCCCGAGCAAATGGCGCGGGTGGATAAATGGTTCGCGCTGATCACGGTCCGGGCGCGCGAACATGGCATTCCTCCCGAGATTTGCGCCGACCGGCGGGATTTGGAAAACCTGCTGGTCGGGCTGGAGTCGCCGCTGCGGCATGGCTGGCGAGCCGCCCTAATCGGGTGGGAATTGCAGATGCGTCTGGCTGACGGTAGCCGTGCGTGACAGCATTGCCGCCCTCGTACCGTCAAAATAAACGACATTCAGGCAACATTCACCTGCTGAGTCGGATACTACGTTTCAACCAGTGTGGGTGCATGTGGGCTTGGGGCGGCGCCGCTGGCGCTTGCGCGACGGCCGCCGCCACCTTTTTCACCTGGCTTTGCTACCCTTCAATCAACCTGGAGAACTCGCAATGCGCGCACCATGCAAAATCACCCTTGCAGCGGTGGTGTTAGGTTTGGGCGCGGCCTGCGTCCCACCCCCGCCTGGCGCTCCCCCCAACTATTACGCCACCAGTGGTGCGCTGCTCGGCGCGGCAACCGGCGCGGCCATCGGCTATGACATAGACCCTACCGGCGGCGCCGGGGTCGGCGCCGTGGCAGGCGCGCTGATTGGCGGCGCAATCGGCAACGATATGGATTGGCAGGCGCAGGGGTACTACTACGGTGGGCGGCCATACTATCGGTATGATGATGATTACGGTTACGCCCCCCCACCGCCCACGCGCTATTACGGTCCACCGCCACGCTATTACGGTCCGCCTCCCTATGGTGGCTATTAATCCCGCACCAATTCACCCCGGCGTAGAAAGGGATCGAAACCGGCAGCTATTGGTATTCCGCTTCCTGCTTACCAGAGAATATTAAAGCGAGCGCTGGCCGGCGTTCCCACCTGAAGCGAACCCGATGATTCCTCTGACCGAAGCCCAAGGCGGCGTCCTTAAGAACCGGCGCCTCGACGCCGCTGGGGCTCCGCCCAGGCATATCCCTCGTGGGGCCTGACCCTGCCCCAGCCTTGCGACCTCGAATTGCTGCTGAGCAGCGGATTTTCGCTGCTGGACCGCTTTCTGAACCGGGATGACTACGGCCAAGATGTTGTTATGGTTTACAGCATTCACGGTTTCCATGCGGAGGGAAGCGGTTTGCGACTGAACCCTTCGGCCCGGCGGCTGCCAAACGACCGCAATCGCCCTTCGGAATCCACCGAACCTGGAGACTTCATGCCCAGTTCTCGAATCATGGTCGCCGCCCTCGGGCTGGCGCTGGCCCCAACCGCGTTCGCGGCAGTCCCCGTCCACCAATTCACCCTCGCCAATGGCCTCAAGGTGCTGGTGCGCGAGGATCACCGCGCCCCGGTAGTGGTCTCACAAATCTGGTACAAAGTCGGGTCCAGCTATGAACCCAGCGGCCTGACCGGCATTTCCCACCTGCTGGAACACCTGATGTTCAAGGGCACGCCGACCGTGCCAAGCGGCGAGTTCTCCCGCCTGATCGCGGCCAACGGCGGGGATGAGAACGCTTTCACCAGCCGCGATTACACCGCTTAT
>JBDHRD010000248.1:0-3739 GCA_039807425.1 Candidatus Contendibacter sp.
ACGTAAGCCACCATGGGATGAGCGATCATCCCGAGCAGCCGGTTGCGCCAGTCGGGTTCGAGGGTTTGGACCCTCAGATCCCGCGTTGCCAGCGATTGTTTGACGCCAGCCACCTCCACTGATCGACCATCGGCCTGGTTCAACAGATTGGGAATATCAGTGGCGACCAGGTCGATCACGCCCTGTTGCAGCGCATCCTGGGCACTGAGACTGGCCGCCTCGGTAACCGCTTTTTCAGCCCACTCGACGTTGCGCCCCCGCAATTGAGCCAGGGAACGGATGTAGGCGCGGGCGTCGTTGATCAGTTTACGCTCCATGTCGGAGCCGGTTGGAGCGGGCTTGGCATCGGGCTTTTGGGTGGGCTTTTGAGAATCCGAATCGCCGGCCTGATCCGGATCGGATGGATGCGCTGGCAGCGGCACACCGCCGATCTGGACGGGAGTAGCGGCGCCAAGGTTGGTGGCGGGAGCCATGGCGGCAATATGACAGGCGTAGAGAATGTAGGCGCCGGCGCTGGCGGCGCGGGCGCCCTCCGGCGCGACGTAGCCGATCACCGGGATCGGCGAGGCCAGGATCGCCTGGATGATGTCGCGCATGGAGCTGTCCAGCCCGCCTGGCGTGTCGATCTTGAGAATCACCACGGCGGCGTTGCGGGCTTGCGCCTGCTCCAGACCACGCAGGATAAAATCCCGACTGGCCGGGTCGATGGCGCCACGAACGTCCAACACCAGCGCCAGACCCGGCGGAGGCGCGGCCGCCGTTGCACCCCCACCGAACGCCGCCAGGGTCCAGGATAAAATCAACGTTGCCAGAACGCGCATACCGGTATCCCCACGATAGCCGTGAAAATCCATTCTTCCGTCAATGCGAATTGGATGCTTTATTTTTTCTGTAGTTTCCGTACCTTCCGTGGACTAAACAGTTATATAACCTCCCAACCTCCCCCAACCTGCCGGGTCAAAGCTTAAGATTTTCCGAGAATGAGTATAACGATGCCATCAGAAACGGTCGCCCACCGGCAGGACGATTTCAGCCCGCAATCCGCCGCCCGGGCGATTCAGCGCGTGAATACTCCCGCCATGCGCCTCGATGGCCCGGCGGGCGATCGCCAACCCCAAGCCGAAACCGGCGGTTTTGACGCCAGATCCGCTGCGGAAAAACGGCTCGAACACCGCTTGCAAATCGCTTTCGGGAACGCCAGAACCCCGATCATCAACGGTCACGATCAACCGGTCGGGGGCAGTTCGCTGTTCGACCCGCACTTCGACCGCCGTGCCTTCGCTCGTGTACTTTACTGCGTTACGGATCACGTTCTCGAATGCGCGATACAGCAATTCGGCGCGGACCTTGACGACGGCCTCGCCTTCACCGAAAAACTGGACTTGACGCCCGTTTGCTTCCGCCTCGAACCGCGCATCGTCGGCGATGCCCGCCACCAGCTCCACCAGATCGACTTCTTCATCCACCGCACCGCTCATACCGGCTTCCAGCCGCGATAGCGTCAGCAGTTCCCCGACCAGTTCGTCGAGCCGGCCCGATTCACGTTCGATCCGATCCAGCGAAGCCTCCAGCTTTTCCGGTTGCTGCCGTGCCAGACCGATGGCGGCCTGCAACCGCGCCAGCGGCGAGCGGAGTTCGTGCGAGACATCGTGCAGCAAGCGCCGCTGGGAACCGACCAGGATTTGCAGTTGCTGGGCCATGCGGTCGAAATCCCGCCCGAGATCAGCGATTTCGTCGCGCCGCCGGCCCATGCGCGGCCCGATTCGCGTTTCCAGCTTTCCCGCCGCCGCTGCGTCGAATGCGCTACGCAAGTGGTGGATCGGTTTGGCCAGATACCAGGCCAGCAACGCGCTAAAGCCGAGACTGGCCAGAATGCCGATGCTGATCGGTAGCAGAGGCGGTGGTAGCGGACCGCGCGACACGATCTTGCTTGCGGCGGGAATGAATAGCAGATATTGCCGCTCGCCCGCCGTTTCCAGCCGGGCGATGCGCGACTCCCCGTTCTCTTGCGCCAGTCGGCGAGCCTGCGCCAGCGTCTCGGCGGAAACCGCACGCCCCAGCAGTTCCTGGCTCGCATCATCGACCGCGTACACCCGCGCGCCACCCTGCCAGGTATTCCATTCCTCCAGCAGGCCGCGCAGCGCCCCAATGCCGCCATGCTGGAGCGTCGCCGCAGTCGCGTTCACCAGAAATTCGGTGCGCCGGCCGCTCGCCAGCTCCTGGCCGCGCTCGTCGAGCGTCTGCTGGCGCAGCCAGACCGCCGCGCCCACACCCGCGCCCGCTGCCAGCAATGCCAGCCAGAACGCGAAAAAGAACTTCCAGAACAGCCGGCCCACGGCGATCACTCCCGGACGTACTGATAGCCGACGCCGCGCACGGTCTGAATCGGCGAACGTCCTTCGCCATCCAGGCCGAGTTTATGTCGGATGCTACTCAGGTGAACGTCAATACCCCGGTCGTAGCGGGCCAGCGGGCGGCCCAGGCCCTGTTCCGACAGTTCCTGCTTGCTCACCACCCGTCCTGCGTTGCGGACCAGCACTTCCAGCAGATTGAATTCGGTGCTGGTGAGTTCGAGCGGGGCGCCGTTCCACTCCGCGCCGCGCTTTTCCGGCCACAGCGTCAGCGACCCCACCGCTAGCGGGCCGGACGGCGGGCTGGCGAATTCCTGCAACTGGGTGCGGCGCAGGATGGCCCGAATGCGTGCCACCAGTTCGCGCGGGGTGCAGGGCTTGGGCACGTAATCGTCCGCGCCGAGTTCGAGGCCGACGATGCGATCCACGTCATCTCCTTTAGCCGTGAGCATCAGCACCGGAATACGGCCGTCCTGCGCGCGGATCCGGCGCAAGGCTTCGATACCGTTCAGGCGCGGCATCATCACGTCCAGCACGACGATACCGTACTCGCCCGACAGCGCGCCGCGCACGCCCGCTTCGCCATCCGGCACGGCTGTCGCCCTGAAACCCTCGCGCTCGAGGTATTCCGCCAGCATCTCGCCCAACTCGACATCGTCATCCACCAGCAACACCCGGGTCATCGCCACCAACCGCTTCATTTGCCGTTCATGACGATCATGATAGCGATCCGCGCCCGGCAACCAAGCGCATTTACCTGTTTTTTCCCGTCTTTACCTTTCTTTACACGATGCTAACCCGCATTTACCGAGCGCGGGGGTACAGTGGCGGCATCCCTAGTGGGCTGACGCACTGATTTTGACAGGTGTTTGCGGGTACCTTAATGGTGGTCAAGAGGAGGAACCCAATGGCCCACAAACACCTGGTTGACCTGACTGAAGAGGAGCGGGGGTACCTGCTCAACCTGATTACCAAAGGCAAACCGGCCGCCCGCCGGGTGGCGTGTGCTCACGTGTTGCTCCGCGCGGCGGAGGGGGCAACCGACGACGAGATTGCGCAAGCGCTCCATCTGGGGGCTCGACCGTCCATCGCACCCGCCAACGCTTTGTCGATGAAGGATTGCTGCCCGCCTTGAGCGAGCGGCCCCGACCGGGCCAGCGCCCGACCTCGACCGGCAAACAGGCAACCTTCTTGGTGGCCCTAGTGGACTGCCGCAAAAGTTTTGATAGGTTAAGCCTCTGCCGAGCTGGCCGAGTCTTCGGTAGGCTCGATGGTGGGATAGAGGCGTTTGAGCTTGGTCCGGGCCACCTCGTTACTGAATTGCCAGTGAATTTTGGTCTGGCGCGCGTTGCGTGGTCCCTGCCAGGCCACGATCTCTTGGCGCAAGA
>JBDHRD010000249.1:0-3694 GCA_039807425.1 Candidatus Contendibacter sp.
ACATCGAAGTCAACGGCATCCCGCTGAAGGCGCGCAAGGGCGCGATGCTCATCGAGGCCACCGATGCGGCGGGCATCTCGATCCCCCGGTTCTGTTACCACAAGAAGCTGTCCATCGCCGCCAGTTGCCGGATGTGCCTGGTCGAGGTGGAGAAAGCGCCCAAGCCGTTGCCAGCCTGCGCGACGCCGGTGATGGAGGGAATGAAGGTCTACACCGAGTCGCCCAAGGCGCTGGCCGCGCAGAAGGGCACCATGGAGTTCCTGCTGATCAACCACCCGCTGGACTGTCCGATCTGCGACCAGGGCGGGGAGTGCGAATTGCAGGACCTCTCCATGGGCTACGGCAGCGACGTGTCGCGTTTCGCCGAGCGCAAGCGGGTGGTCAACGAGAAGGACATCGGGCCGCTGATCGCCACCGACATGACCCGTTGCATCCATTGCACCCGCTGCGTGCGGTTTGGCGAGGAGATTGCCGGATTACGCGAACTGGGCGCGACCGGGCGCGGTGAGAACATGGAAATCGGCACCTACGTAGCGCACAGCGTGGTTTCGGAACTGTCGGGCAACGTCATCGACCTGTGTCCGGTCGGCGCGCTGACCGCCAAGCCGTCCCGCTACCGGGGCCGTTCCTGGGAATTCGTGCAGCACGCCACTGTCGCTCCGCACGATTCGGTCGGTTCCAACCTCTTCATTCACACCCTGCGCGGCAAGGTGATGCGGGCGGTTCCGCGCGAGAACGAACAGGTCAACGAAACCTGGATTTCCGACCGCGACCGCTTCAGCTACGAAGGCATTTATAGCGACGACCGCCTGGCCAAGCCATTAGTCGGCGGCGTCGAGACTGAGTGGGAAACCGTGCTGGAAGCGGTGGCCAAGGGTTTGCAGGACGTGATCGCCCGCCATGGGGCCGAGGCGGTCGGGTTCCTGGTTTCGCCGACCGCGACCGTGGAAGAACTGTATCTGGCGCAAAAGCTGGCGCGCAGTCTGGGCGTGGCCAACATCGACCACCGCCTGCGCCAGGCCGATTTCAGCGATCAGAACGCGGCTCCGGTGTTCCCGTGGCTGGGGCAGGCGCTGGAAGATTTGGAGAAGGTCAAGGCGGCCTTGTTGATCGGCTCCAACCCGCGGATGGAGCAGCCGCTGGCCGGTCATCGCCTGCGCAAGGCGGCGCTGGCGGGTGGCCAGATCCTGTTCGTCAACCCGCGTGATTTCGATTTCCGCTTCCCGGTGGCGGCGAAAGTGGTCGCCGATCCAGCCGGGATGGTCGTCGCGCTGGCCGGCGTGGCCCAGGCGATGGCGGAATTGAAGGGTCAATCCCTGCCGGCGAGCCTGGCGGGTCTGGTCGTGGGCGCTCCGGGCGAGGCCGAACGCGCCATCGCGGCCCATCTGGCCAACAACGCCCCGGCCACCGTACTGCTGGGCAATCTGGCGGTTTCCCATCCGGCCTTCGCGTCATTGCGGGCGCTGGCGGGCTTTGTGGCGCAGGTTAGCGGCGCGCGGCTGGGCTATCTGCCCGAAGCCGCCAATTCGGCGGGCGGTTGGCTGGCCGGCGCCGTGCCGCATCGTCTGGCGGGTGGCAAACCCGCCCCGCAAGTGGGTCTGGACGCGCGGGCGATGGTGGAAGCGCCGCGCAAGGCTTACGTGCTGGTCGGGACCGAGCCGGAACTGGACTGCTGGAACGGCGCGGCGGCGCTGAACGCCCTGCAAGGCGCCGAATTCGTAGTAGGGCTCAGCCCCTACGCCAGCGCCGCCAGCCAGCGCTACGCACGGGTCATCCTGCCGGTGGCGACGTTCGCCGAGACTTCCGGTTCCTACGTCAACGCCGAGGGGCGCTGGCAGAGCTTCCAGGGCGCCAGCAAGCCGTTTGGCGAAGCGCGGCCGGCCTGGAAGGTGTTGCGGGTGTTGGGCAACCTGTGCGGCGTGGCGGGTTTCGAGTACGTGAGTTCCGAAGAGGTGCTGGCCGAAGTGCAGGGCGTCTGCGGCGGGGTCAAGCCGGACAACACGGTGGATTGCGGTCAGCCGCTGACGCCGTTCCGGGCCGATGGCCTGCTGCGGGTCGCGGACGTGCCGATTTACGCGGTCGATCCGCTGGTGCGACGCGCCCGTTCGCTGCAAGCGAGTCCGCTGGCGCGGCCCGCCGAAGTGCGCTTGCATCCTGACGTGGCCCGTGATCTGGGCGTGGTCGGGCGGGAACAGGTCCAGGTGCGCCAAAACGGTGTCGCGGTCGATCTGCCGCTGGTGTTGGACGAAAGCGTACCCAGGGGTTGCGCCTGGATTCCGGCCGGCTTGGCCGCCAGTGTGGCGCTCGGTCCGGCGGTGGGGCCGGTGGCCATCCAATAACCATAAGAGCATCGGATCGTGGAAACGCTGCTGACGGTCATCATCATCCTGCTGAAAATCATCGCCTTGCTGGCCCCACTGCTGTTGGCCGTGGCGTATCTGACCTATGCCGAGCGCAAGATCATCGGCTACATGCAGATTCGGCTGGGGCCGAACCGGGTCGGCCCCAAGGGCTGGTTGCAGCCCATCGCCGACGCCATGAAGCTGATGTTCAAGGAAATCATCATCCCAACCCGGGCGGATCGCTTTCTGTTCCTGCTGGCGCCGGTGCTGTCCTTTGGGCCGGCCCTGGCGGCGTGGGCGGTCATACCCTTCGGCGACGGCATGTTGATTTCCAACCTGGACGCGGGTCTGTTGTATCTGCTGGCGCTCACCTCGCTGGGGGTCTACGGCGTGATCGTCGCCGGCTGGGCGTCCAACTCCAAGTATGCCTTCCTCGGCGCGATGCGGTCGGCGGCGCAGATCGTCGCCTACGAAATCGCCATGGGCTTCGCCCTGGTGGGCGTGCTGATGGCCGCTGGCAGTCTGAACCTCAACCAGATCGTGCTGGCCCAGCAGGGCAGTCTGCTGCACTGGTTCTGGCTGCCGCTGCTGCCACTGTTCCTGGTGTACTTCATTTCCGGCGTCGCCGAAACCAACCGCGCGCCCTTCGACGTGGCCGAGGGCGAGTCGGAGATCGTGGCCGGGTTCCACGTGGATTATTCCGGCATGGCCTTCGCGGTGTTCTTCCTGGCCGAGTACGCCAACATGATCCTGGTGTCGGCGCTGGCGGCGACGCTGTTCCTGGGGGGCTGGCTGTCGCCGTTCGAGGGCATTCCGGTGCTGGGCGCGCTGTTTGGCTTCGTGCCTGGCGCGCTCTGGCTGACGCTGAAGATTTCGATCCTGCTGCTGTTCTTCCTGTGGTTCCGCGCCACCTTCCCGCGCTATCGCTACGACCAGATCATGCGGCTGGGCTGGAAGGTCTTCATCCCGGTGACCCTGGTCTGGATTCTGGTGATCGGGCTGGGTGTGCTGGGCCAGGTGGGTCCGTGGTTCGATTGAACGGAGAAAGCGAGCGATGAATACCCTGAACGCCGTTCGGCACTACTTCAAAACCTTCCTGCTGTGGGAATTGTTGCAGGGGCTGCGGGTGACTGGCCGCTATCTGTTCGCCAAGAAGATCACGGTGCAGTACCCGGAAGAGCGGACGCCGTTGTCGCCCCGGTTCCGTGGGTTGCACGCTCAGCGCCGCTATCCCAACGGCGAGGAGCGGTGCATCGCCTGCAAGTTGTGCGAGGCGGTGTGCCCGGCGCTGGCGATCACCATCGAGTCCGAGCAGCGGCCTGATGGCACCCGCCGCACCACCCGCTACGACA
>JBDHRD010000027.1:0-22589 GCA_039807425.1 Candidatus Contendibacter sp.
CCGCGAGTCGGGTCTGGCCGAGGTCGTGATCCCCCCGCGTTCGGACCTCATCGGGCGCCCGGTATTCCCCGGCATGGTGACTCGAGACGGCCGTCTGATCGTGCTCGCCGTGCAACGTCGCGGCGAGAATATCGCCGAACAAACCACACTCGCGGTCGGTGACCATCTGCTGCTCCAGGGAACGTGGGAAGGGATCGACCAGAAGCTTGCCGATCCGGGCGTGCTTTTCGTCGATTCACCAGAACTGATGAGGCGGCAAGGGGTTGCGCTCGGCTTGGGGGCGAAGCGCGCGATCTCGATTCTCATGCTGCTGGTGGTGCTGCTCGCTTCCGGCAAGGTGCCTTCGATGGTTGCCGGAGTCACCTGCGCCTGCGCCATGGTGGCTTTTGGGGTGTTGACCATCTCTCAGGCTTACAAGGGCATCGACTGGAGCACGCTGCTCCTGCTCGGTGGGATGATTCCACTCTCGACCGCGATGGTGCAGTCCGGCGCGGCCGAAAAGATGGCGGTGCACCTGCTGGCCCTGGTCGGCGACGCCGGCCCGCACGCCCTGCTCGCCGGCCTGTTCCTGCTGACGCTGGTGCTCGGCCAGCTCATCAGCAATACCGCGACCGCGCTCATCATCGCACCCATTGCGGTGGCCGCCTCGAACGAGTACGACATCTCGGCGCAGCCGGCGTTGATGTGCCTTGCCGTGGCCGCCGCGGCCTCGTTCTTTACGCCGGTCGCAACCCCCCCGAACGTGATGGTGATGGGTCCCGGCGGGTATCGCTTCGGCGACTACTGGAAGCTCGGGCTGCCGTGCGCCCTGTGGTTCTTCGTGGTGGCGGTGTTCCTCGTACCGCTGTTCTGGCGGTTCCACTAAGGGAGAGTCGATCCAGCGCCACTGGGCGCGCCCATGTTTATATTATTGATTAATAAAAAATCCGTCCCCCACAAGGGGGGATGGATGGGGTGGAACGGGAACTGCGGTGTTTGATAACGCCTACTCGAACGCGAATGAGCGCGCGTCATAGCCCTTGGCGGCGATCGCCTTCAGCATCGCCTCGACCGCCTCGGGACCGCGCGCCTCGACGATCATGTCGATGTCGGTTTCGCGGATATCGGCGAGGTTGAAGGTGCGCCGCTGGTGAATGTCCAGGATGTTCGCACCGTTCCGCGCCGCGATCGCGGCGAGATCGGCGATGCTTCCGGGCCGATCCGGCGCCGTCACGACCAGCTTCGCCAGCCTGCCCTCCTTGGCCAGGCCCTTCTCCAGCACCTTCGAGAGGAAGGTAGTGTCGATGTTGCCGCCGGTGATCACGACGGCGACCTTCTTGCCAGCGATGCCGGCGACCTTGCCGTTGAGAACAGCGGCGACGCCGGCGGCGCCCGAGCCTTCGGCCACCGTTTTCTCCGATTCGATCAGGACGAGGATCGCCTGCGCGATCTCCTCCTCGCTGACGGTGACGATCTCGTCCACGTATTGATGGATGATCGGGAAGGTGTGGCGGCCGGGCGTGGCCACGGCGATGCCGTCGGCGATGGTGCTTCCCCGCACCGTGACGATCTTCCCCGCCTCCATGCTCGCCTTCATGCTGGCGATGGTCTCGGCCTGCACGCCAACGATGCGGATCGCGGGATTCGCCGACTTCAACGCGATCGACATCCCCGCAGCGATCCCGCCGCCACCGATCGGCACCACCACGACGTCGAGCTGCGCCACCTGTTGGAACAGTTCCAGCCCCACGGTTCCCGCGCCAGCGATCACCTTCGGGTCATCGAAGGCGTGGACGAAGGTATAGCCCTTTTCCTGCTGCAACTCGGTGGCGCGCCCGAACGCATCGTCGTAACCCGAGCCGTGCAGGACGATCTCCGCACCGTAGCGGGCCGTGCCTTTCACCTTGGCGATCGGCGCGGTTTCGGGCATCACGATCGTCGCGTGAATCTGGTTGCGCATCGCGGCGAAGGCCAGCCCTTGCGCGTGGTTGCCCGCCGAGGCGGCGATGACGCCGGCCTGCTTTTGCCGGTCGTCGAGGTTGAGGACCGCATTCATCGCCCCACGGTCCTTGTAGGCGCCGGTTCGCTGTAAGTTCTCCATCTTCAAGAAAAGCGCGCACCCCGCAAGCTCGCCCAGGCTGGGCGATGGCACGCAGGGCGAGACACCGATGTACCTGCCGATGGCCGCGTGGGCGGCCTTGACGTCGTCGAGGGTGACTGCAATATCGTTAGCCATGTGATTGCTCCTGTTAGCCGACCACGGCGATGCATTCGATTTCGATCAGTACGTCCAGCGGCAACCTTGCGACCTGTACCGTGGAGCGGGCCGGTGTGTGGCTGCCGAACGCGCGCTCGTACACGGCGTTCATCTTCTTGAAGTCTTCCAGGTTCTGCATGAAGACGGTGGTCTTCACGATCTTCGAGAGGCTGCCGCCAGCGGCCTGCAGGACCGCCGCCAAGTTTTTCAGCACCTGCTCGGTCTGCGCCTCGATCTCTCCAGGCACGACCTGCATACTCTTGGGGTCGAGCGGGATCTGGCCGGAGCAATAGACCACTCCGCCCTGCTTGATCGCCTGGCAGTAGGGTCCAATGGCCTGGGGGGCGTCGTCGGTTGCGATAATGTTCATGCGCGGTAGTTCCTTGGCTGTTCGGACTTGAAAGGTTCAACAATCGATCCACACGACGGCCAGCCCGCCCTGCGAGGTCTCCTTGTATTTTTCCGACATGTCCTTGCCGGTCAGGTAGAGCACTTCGACCACTTGGTCGAAGGTGGGCCGCGCGGGTTCCTCGCCCCGCAGCATCGTGAGCCGCACCGCGTTGACCGCCTTGTTCGCGGCCAGCGCGTTGCGCTTGATGCAGGGGACCTGCACCAGTCCGGCCACCGGGTCGCAAGTGAGCCCCAGGTTGTGTTCGAGCGCCATCGCTCCGGCGTTGAGCACCTGTTCGACCGTACCACCCAGCACCTGACACAGCCCCGTGGCGGCCATTAGGCTGGCGGAACCGACCTCGCCCTGACAGCCGACCTCGGCGCCGGAGAACGACGCATTGATCTTGACCGGGATCGCGCAACCGGCAGAGGCGAGCAGGAAATCGCAAATCTTGTCGTCGGTGACGTCCTGGCCGAACTTCTTGTACGCTTGCAGCACGGCGGGAACGATGCCGGACGCGCCCATGGTCGGCGCCGTCACGACCTGGCCGAGCGTCGCATTCACCTCCATCACCGCGAGCGCGTAGGCGTTGACGTGATCCTGCAACTCGAAGAGCTGGGCGCCCCACGGCACGGTCTTCACCTTGTCCCAGATCTCCTTCGCGTGGCGTTTGAGCCCGAGTCCCGGAATCTCGCCCTCGGCTTCAAGGCCGATCTCGATGGACTTCTCCATCACCGCCGCGATTTCGAGGAGCCCGCGTTTGATCTCCGGCGCGGTGCGCCATGCCAGCTCGTTGAGGTGGACGATCTCGGCGATCGACTTGCCCTCGCGCTGGCACAGGGCGACGAGTTCGGCGCCGGTGGTGTACGGAAACGGCTTCTTGATGTCGCCTACCGAGTTCTTCGGGTTGAGCGACTCCTTCTCGCAGATCACGAAGCCGCCGCCGATCGAGAAGTAGAGACCGCGCTTGAGCTCCTTGCCCGCTGGGTCGAGCGCGACGAATGCGATGCCATTCGGATGCGTGTCGAAGCTCTTGTCGCCATACCACTTGATGTCCTGCGCGGGATCGAAGGGCACCCTCTTCTTCCCGCCCAGGTCGAGGGTCTTCTCGGTCTCGATGCGCCGCTGCTTGGCGGGAATGGTGGCGCTGTCGAGCGTCGCCGGTTCGTTCCCTTCGAGGCCCAGCATCGACGCGAGGTCGGTGAAGTGGCCCTTGCCGGTGAGCGCCATCGAGGCGTAGAGCTCGATCTGCGCGCGGGCGGTTTTCTCGAACAGATTCTCCGCGCTCAATTCTTTCAGGAACCGTTGCGCGGCCACCATCGGCCCGAAGGTGTGCGAACTGGACGGTCCGACCCCAACCTTGTAGATATCGAACACACTGATCGCCATTACAATTCTCCTGACTTGGTCATTATGGATACGCGCGGCGGGTGCGCTGGCCGCCGGGCTAGAACACCGTCAACCCCCGGCCGCGGAACTGTCCCCGCACCCGTTCGGCCAGCTCGGGCGTGGGCGTTTCGGTTTCCGCGAGCGGATAGTCAACGCCGAGCTTTTTCCACTTGTCCCTGCCCATCTGGTGAAAGCGCAGAATCTCGACGCGTTGTAGCGTCTTGAGGCTGGCGCAGATGTCGGCCACCTTCTCGACGTTGTCGTAACCGTCGGTCAGGTGCGGTACGAGCACGAAGCGCACCCACAGCGGGCGGCCGAGATCGGAAAGCCGGCGGGCGTAGTCGAGCGTGGGTTGCAGCGGCTGGCCCGTGACGCGTCGGTAGGTCTCTTCGTCGCCCGACTTGATGTCGAGCAGGTTCAGGTCGATGTCCATGAGGTCGGCGTCGGAGAGCGTCTCGCCGAGCCGGCCCGCCGTGTCGAGACAGGTGTGCAGGCCGAATTCCTTGGCGCGGCGGAAGATGCCGGTGATGTAGGCGCGCTGCATCACCGGCTCGCCCCCCGAGATCGTGAGTCCTCCCCTGGATATCTTGAGCACCTTCTCGTATTTGGCGATTTCCTTGACCATGCGCTTCAAGGGCACCGGCCGCCCATTGCGCCGGTGCCACGTATCCGGGTTGTGGCAGTACTGGCAGCGCAGCAGGCAGCCAGTCAGAAAGAGCACGAAACGAATGCCCGGTCCATCGACCGTGCTGCCGACATCGATCGAGTGCACGTAACCGATGAGGTCGTCCCCCTCCCGGCCCGATTCCTCGACGAGGTCGGTCTCATACAGCTCCGCATACGACGCATGGGCCTTGTTCTCACGCACGCCCTCGCGGGTGACGTGCAGTTCGTAGCGACTCCCGACGAGGGGCGCGGCCATGTCCTACGCCTGCCCGTGGAAGGTGCGGTTGATCACGTCGAGCTGCTGTTCCTTGGTCAGCTTGACGAAGTTGACCGCGTAACCGGAGACTCGGGTCGTGAGCTGCGGATACTTGTCGGGATGCTCCATCGCGTCTTGCAGCATATCGCGGTTCAACACGTTCAAGTTGGTGTGGAAGCCGTTCGAGCTGAAGTACGCATCGAGGCCGCCGACCGCGCGCGTGGTCCGATCCTCTTCCGTTCCGAGCGACGTCGGCACCACCGATATCGTGAGCGAGATGCCGTCCTCGGCATCGTCGTAGGGCAGCTTCGCCACCGACAGCATCGACGCCAGCCAGCCGCTGGTATCGGCGCCGTTCGAGGGATTGGCGCCCGGCGCGAACGGTTCACCGGCGCGGCGGCCATCCGGCGTGTTGCCGGTCTGCTTGCCGTACACCACGTTCGAGGTGATCGTCAGGATCGACTGGGTGTGCGTCGCGCCGCGATAGGTCTCGTAGTGGCGGATCTTGTTCATCATGCGCGTCACCAGCATCCGCGCGAGGCTGTCGGCGCGGTCATCGTTGTTGCCGTACTTCGGAAACTCGCCGGCAACCTCGTAATCGACGATAAGACCGGTCTCGTCGCGGATCGGCTTCACTGTCGCGTGCTTGATGGCCGACAGGCTGTCGGCGGTGTGCGAAAGCCCGGCGATGCCGCACGCCAGGGTGCGCAGGATGTCGCGGTCGTGCAGCGCCATCAGCACCGCCTCGTAGCAGTACTTGTCGTGCATGTAGTGGATGACGTTGAGCGCGTTCACGTAGACCTTCGCCAGCCACTCCATCATGGCCTCGAAGCGGTTCATCACCTCGTCGTAGTCGAGCACGTCGCCCGTGATCGGCGGGAGCTGCGGTCCGATTTGTTCGCCCGTCTTCTCGTCGCGGCCGCCGTTGATGGCGTACAGCAGGCACTTGGGCAGGTTCACGCGGGCACCGAAGAATTGCATCTGCTTGCCGACGCGCATCCCGGACACGCAGCAGGCGATGGCGGCGTCGTCGCCGTACTTCGGCCGCATCATGTCGTCGGACATGTACTGGATGGAACTCGTGTCGATCGAGCACTGGGCGGCGAAGCGCTTGAAGCCCTCGGGCACGCGCGGCGACCAGCCGATGGTGAGGTTGGGTTCGGGCGCCGGTCCCAGGTTGTAGAGCGTGTTGAGGACGCGGAAGCTGGTCTTGGTCACCAGCGTGCGGCCGTCTTCGCCCATGCCGCCGATGAATTCGGTCACCCAGGTCGGATCGCCCGAGAACAACTGGTTATACTCCGGGGTGCGCAGGAAGCGCACGATGCGGAACTTAATGACGAGGTCGTCGATCAGCTCCTGGGCGCGCGACTCGGTGATCCGGCCTTCGTCGAGATCGCGCTGGATGTAGATGTCGAGGAAGGAGGAGATGCGCCCGACCGACATCGCCGCGCCGTTCTGCTCCTTGATCGCCGCGAGGTAGGCGAAGTAGGTCCATTGCACCGCCTCGCGGGCATCCCGCGCCGGCTGCGACACGTCGTAGCCGTAGCTTTGCGCCATGACGCCGATCTGTTTGAGCGACTTGATCTGTTCGGCGAGTTCCTCGCGCAGCCGGATGACCTCCTCGCTGGAGTGCCAATCGTCGATTTCGGTCTTCTCGGCCTGCTTGGCGGCGACCAGGAAGTCGAGCCCGTAGAGGGCCAGGCGGCGGTAGTCGCCGATGATGCGCCCGCGTCCGTAGGCATCCGGCAATCCGGTGATGATGCCCGAGCTGCGCGCATTGCGGATCGCAGCGGTGTAGGCGTCGAACACGCCGTCGTTGTGGGTCTTGCAATACTCGGTGTAGATCTTCGCGACTGCGGGATCAGGCTCGAAGCCGTAGGCTTTGAGGCTCCCCTCGACCACCCGCCAGCCGCCCTTCGGCATGATCGCGCGCTTCAGCGGCGCGTCGGTCTGCAACCCGACGATCAGTTCGAGGTCCTTGTCGATGTAGCCGGGGCCGTGCGCGATGATCGTCGACGGCTCCTGGGACACGGCGAGCACGCCCTTCTGGGTCTCCTCGGCGAGCATTGGCAACAGCTTCGCCCACACCTTCTGCGTCCGCTCGGTCGCGGGCGCGAGGAATGACGCATCGCCCTCGTAGGGCGTGTAGTTGAGTTGGATGAAATCGCGCACGTTGATGCGCGCCTGCCAGGGGCCGGGCTTGAAGCCGCGCCAGGCGGACTCTTTCGCGTCACCCTGCACGGTGTTCGGATTAGTTACCATCTTGAATTTCCTCGTTTAGTGGATCAACGCGCGGGTATGCCGCGCGATCATCAGTTCCTCGTTGGTGGGTATCACCCAAACCCGGACAGGGCTGCCGGGCGTGCTGATCAGGGTGGCGCCGCGCTCGTTGGCTTCGCTGTCCAGTTCTACCCCGATCCAGGCGGCTTGCCGGCAAACCGCCGCGCGGATCGCCGGGGACCGCTCGCCGATGCCCGCCGAAAAGACGATGGCGTCGAGGCCGCCCAGCGCGGCGACCAGCGAACCCAATTCGCGTCCGATGCGGTAAACAAACAGGTCAATGGCGAGCTTCGCCCCGGGGTCCGTGCTTTCGAGCAGTTCCCGCATGTCGCTCGATATCCCGGAGACGCCCTTCAGGCCGGATTCGCTGTAGATGACCGTCTCGATGGCTTCGGGCGTCAGTTGGAGTTCCTTGATCATGTACAGGATCACCCCCGGATCGATGCTGCCGCACCGCGTGCCCATCGGCAGGCCGTCGACCGCCGTGAAACCCATCGTCGTCGCCACGCTCCGCCGGTCTTGCAGCGCGCACAGGCTGGCACCGTTGCCCAGGTGCATCACTACGGTTCGGCCCGCCGCGGCTTGCGGGTCGTGCCGCGGCAGCACCTCGGCGATGTACTCGTAGGAAAGGCCGTGGAAGCCATACCGCCTCACGCCGCGATTGGTGATCGACGGCGGCAGGGCGAACGCCTGCGCCACCGGCGGGGCCGTGCAGTGGAACGCGGTGTCGAAGCAGGCCACCTGGGGCAGGCCGGGCATCTGCTCGGCGATGGCGCGAATGGGAAGCAGATTGTGGGGCTGATGCAGCGGTGCGAGTGGCGCCAGCTTCTCAAGTTCCGCGAGGATCGCCGGATCCACCCGAACCGGCCCCGAAAATGTGGTCCCGCCATGCACGACGCGATGTCCGACGGCGCGCACCTGGGCATCGCCGACGTTCTCCTTAAGCCAGGCGAACAGAAATTGCAGGCCGTCCGCGTGACGGGGCGGCGCGGTTTCGTCCCACTCCCTCTGAGCGATGATCTGTCCCCGCGCATCCCGCGCCCAGAAGCGCGCCCGACCGTAGAGGCCCTCCAGTGCGCCGCCCACGCGCAAGGCCATGGCGTCGCCGTCGCCGAACTCGAACTCCGTAAACTTGATGCTCGACGAACCGCAGTTCAACACGATGATGGCGTTGCTCATTGCTTGGCGCCCAGCGCCGTCGTCTCACGCCGGCGATGGGCTACCAGCGCCGCCACCGCGCCCGAGGCAAGCCGGCTCTGCACCGAGTCCGCCCGGCTCGTGAGTGTGATCGGCACCCGCGCCCCCAGGACGATGCCCGCCGAATCCGCGTTCATCATAAATGAGAGGCTCTTGGCCAGCACGTTGCCGGCTTCGAGATCGGGCACCACCAGGATGTCGGCCTTGCCCGCGACGGGGCCGGTAATATTCTTGATCTTCGCGGCCTCGGGACTGATGGCGTTGTCGAAAGCCAGCGGCCCGTCGAGCACGGCGCCTGTGATCTGGCCGCGATCGGCCATCTTGCAAAGCGCGGCGGCCTCCACCGTGGATTGCAGGCCTGGGTTAACCTTCTCCATCGCCGACAGGATGGCCACCTTGGGCTGCTCGATCCGGAGCGCGTGGGCGAGATCGATCGCGTTTTGGACGATGTCCACCTTGTCCGCAAGCGTCGGAAAGATGTTGATCGCGGCGTCGGTGATGATCAAAACATTGGAATGGTTGGGAACGTCCATGATGAAACAATGGCTGAGGCGCCGCTCGGTGCGCAGGCCACCGTCGCGTTTGACGACGGCGCCCAGGAGTTCATCGGTGGTGAGCGAGCCTTTCATCAACATCTCGGCGCGGCCCTCGCGGACGAGCGCAACCGCCTTCGCGGCGGAGGCGTGGTTGTACTCCGCATCGACGATTTCGTAGGCGCTGATATCGAGTTGCGAGGCCTCCGCGGCGGCCAGGATCTTCTCGCGTGGCCCGACCAGGATCGGTGCGATGATCCCCATCCTTGCCGCGTCCACGGCGCCGACCAGCGCGGACTCGCTGCACGGGTGCGCCACCGCCGTAGGGATGGCGGGCAGCGCCCTGACGGTTTCAATCAGGTGCTGATACGCCGAACCCGTCGTCATTTTCATCGACCACCTCTCACATATAAAATTGGATATTGGTTTTTCAAAGCACCGCTGACTCGGTTGTGAGCCATCGCCAGCGACACCTGCGACATTTAAAATTAAAATTGGTTCTTCGAGGGGGTCTGTAGAGGCATCGAAGCAAGAGCGGCCTCGAAGCGACAATTTTTCGGTCGCGCCACGGCCCGATTGATGACCGTGCATCAATACTTGTTAATTTATTCTTAATTATTGAGGTGTTAAAAAATCAAGAGATAGCTTGACAGGTGCTTCCCAACTCTAGCCATAATGCGGCGGCTAATCCATCCTAACCACTACTTAAGATGCATTGTAAATCTTGAGCATCGCAAGTGAACGCAAGCCAATCGAAACAAGCCAATCGAAACAAAAAACATTGAAACAAAAAATTGATGGAGGAAGGTTATCGTGAGTCAGTCCACTATTGTATTTGCGGTGATTATCGCCGCGCTGGCGTTATTCATCTGGAACAAGATCCCGGCGGTCATCGTCGCCCTGGGGGTTTCCCTGACGCTCTTTTTTACCGGCATCCTGACCGGAGCCCAGGTCCTGGCTGGCTTGGGCGACCCAACGGTCATCCTGATCGCCGGTCTCTTCGTGGTCGGGGCGGGACTCGAGGTCTCGGGCGTAACGACTTGGGCGGGGCAGGTACTGGTTGAAAAATCGGGTGGCAGCAAGGCGCGCGCGTTCGTGTTGTTGTGCCTTCTCGCCGCGCTGGCGACCGCGACGATCAGCGTGAACGGGACCGTTGCGGCGCTGTTGCCCATGGTGATCGTGGTGGCGCTCAAGCTCGGCGAGCCGACCTCGCAGTTGCTGGTGCCGCTGTGCTTCGCTTCACACAGCGCGACCATGCTGACGCTGATCGGCGCGCCATTGAACGTCATTGCGTCCAACACGGCGGAGGACGCCGGCTACGGCGGCATCGGTTTTTTTGAATTCGCGGTGGCGGGCGTGCCCATCTTCATCGGCTCGCTAATCATCATGCTGCTGACCAAACGCTATCTGCTGCCGCATCGCAGCGGGCCATCGCTGCCGGACGATTTTAGCGCCCACGCGCAGACGCTCGTCGAGCAGTATCGGATCGAGGACGGCTTGCATGGCCTGCGGGTGCGCGCCTCTTCGCCCTATGTCGGCCAGTCGCGCGACGCGGTCGACCTCAAAAACTATCCGGGCCTGAACCTGGTCGCGATCCAGGAAGGTGAAGGCGGCAAGCCGCTGGCGCGCCCGACCATCGCCGAAGGCGACTTGATTCTCGTTCGCGGCGAGCGCGAGCCACTGGGTCGGTTCGCGACGGAACAACGTCTTGCGCTGCGCTCGGGGGACGAACTGGGCTCCGTCGCCGAGACGTTGTTCAACAAGGGTTCGGGTCTCGCGGAGGTGGTGATTCCGGCGCGCTCCAAACTCATCGGTCAGACCGTGTTTCCGGGGATGTCGTCCCATAATGGCGATCTGATGGTCCTGGCGGTGCAGCGCGCGGGTGTGGAAGTGACCGCCGGACCGATGCACCGAACCGGAGAGGACGAGGCGGCGGGGCCGATCACGCTCATGGTGGGCGACCATCTGCTTCTGCAGGGGACTTGGCAGTCGCTCGACAAACATCTCGCCGACCCGCAGGTTCTCGTCGTCGATTCGCCCGAAGTCGTGCGCCGACAAGCGATCCCGCTCGGCTACCGGGCATGGGAAGCCATCGCCGTGTTGGTCGCGCTGATCGTCATGCTGGTCGGCAACTGGTTCCCGGCGGCGCTCGCGGCGGTGATCTGCTTTGTCGCCCTGGTGCTCCTGCGCGTGCTCACCGTGCCGCAGGCCTTCAAGGGTATCGACTGGAATACCTGCGTCCTCGTGGGCGGCATGATTCCGCTCGCAACCGCGATGCAGAGCACGGGCGCTGCCCAACTGCTCGCCGACCAGTTGATCGCTCTCGTTGGCGGGTTGGGCCCGCGCGCCATTGTTGCTGGCCTATTCCTCGTGACGTTCGCGCTCACTTCGGTGATGAGCAACACTGCCGCCGCGCTGGTTATGTTGCCGATCGCGGTGGCCACTGGCGTCGAGATGCAGATATCGCCGATGGCGCCGATCATCGCCGTGACCGTGGGCGCGCACGCCGCGCTGCTCACCCCGGTCGCTACCCCGGTCAACCTGATGGTGGTCGGGCCTGGCGGCTACCAGTTCGGCGATTACTGGAAGTATGGCCTGCCCATCGGGATGTGGTGGCTGGTCGTCGTGACCTTTATCGCGCCGCTGTACTGGAAGTTTTAGTTAGGTATCCGGGTTTTTCCTGGCTGCTTGAACTATACATCGCTCGTCCAGTCCCGCAGACGCGGATCATTGTGGAGTAACGATATGGGTATTACAGCAAACGCCCCCAGCACCGCCGCCAACACCATCTGGCACGCGCTGCCCGCGGACGAGGTGGCGAAGCGGCTCGGCGTCAGCCCCGACCAGGGACTCGACGCGGACGAGGCGCGGACCCGGCTGCAGAAATATGGACCCAACCGCTTGCCGGAAGGCAAGAAGCGGGGTCCGTTCATGCGCTTCCTGGCGCAGCTGAACAACATCCTGGTGTATGTCCTGCTCGGCGCCGGCTTCACCAAGCTCATGCTCAGCCTGTGGCTCGATGCGGGCATCATCTTCGGCGTAGTGATTTTGAACGCGCTCCTCGGCTTCATCCAGGAGGGCAAGGCCGAGAAGGCGCTCGACTCGATCCGTAACATGCTGTCCGCCGAAGCGCGGACGATGCGCGGTGGCGAGACCCGCCTGATCCCGGCGGATGAACTGGCGCCGGGCGACGTGGTGCTGCTCGAATCGGGCGACAAGGTGCCGGCCGACCTGCGCCTCGTTGACGCCAAGAACCTGCGTACCGAGGAAGCGGCGCTCACTGGCGAATCGGTTCCGGCGGAAAAGACCACCGACCCGGCCCCCGAGAAATCCACGGTGGGCGACCGCGACTGCATGGCGTTCTCCGGGACGATGGTCGTATCGGGCCGCGCGGCCGGGGTCGTGGTCGCCACCGGGAGCCAGACCGAACTGGGCAAGATCAACCAACTGCTGGCGAGCGTCAGCCCGCTCGAAACGCCGCTGCTGCGGCAGATCAAGAATCTCGGCTACCTGATCACCGCCGTGGTGGCCGTGGTGGCGGTCGTCGTGTTCGCCTATGGCCGCTGGATGATGGGCATGGAATTCGTCGCGCTGTTCCAGGCGATCGTCGGTATTGCGGTGTCCCTGATTCCGGAAGGTCTGCCGGCGCTGATCACGATCACCCTGGCGATCGGCGTTCAGCGCATGGCCCAGCGCCACGCTATTATCCGTCGCCTGCCGGCGGTCGAGACGCTGGGCTCGGTCTCGCGCATCTGTTCCGACAAGACCGGCACGCTGACGCTGATGGAGATGATGGTGGTGTCGGCGGCCACGGCTGAATCCACATACCAGATCAGCGGTAACGGCTACGCACCCGAGGGTGAGGTCAAAAAGGACGGTCAGCCGGCGGGCAAGGACCCGGTCATGGAACTGATGGGCCGCGTGTCGATGCTTTGCAACGACGCGGAATTGTTCCAGGCCGAAGGCGTCTGGAAGGTGGAGGGCGACCCGACCGAAGGGGCGCTGTACCCGTTCGGCAACAAGCTCGGCATGGAGCGCAAGTCCGAGCAACAGGCGTACCCGCGCATCGACGCCATTCCGTTCGAGTCCGAGCACAAGTTCATGGCGACGCTGCACACGGCGGCCCACGGCAAGGACGTGCTGTTCGTCAAGGGCGCGCCCGAAGTCATCATGGACCACTGCGACCGCCAGCAGACCATGGCCGGGCAGCCGGCGCCGTTCGACCGCGCGCGCTTCATGAACGTGTCGGACCAGCTCGCGGCCCAGGGCGAGCGTGTGCTGGCGCTGGCCTGGCTGGAAAACCCGGGCCTGAAGGCGGGTAATCTGAGTCCAGCGGATCTGCCGCGTAACCTGGTGCTGATCGGCCTGATCGGTCTGCTCGACCCGCCGCGCAACGAAGCCATCGAGGCCGTGAAGGAGTGCCACGGTGGCGGCATCCGCGTCACCATGATCACCGGCGATCATCGGATCACCGCCGCGGCCATCGCCAAGATGCTCGGCATCGGCGACGGCAAGACCGCGATCACCGGCGCCGAGATCGAGGAGATGAACGAGGCGGCGCTACGCGAAGCGGTGGGCGACGTCGATGTCTTTGCCCGCGCCAGCCCCGAGCACAAGCTGCGCCTGGTGAAGGCGATCCAGGCCAACCAACAGATCGTCGCGATGACCGGCGACGGCGTGAACGACGCCCCTTCGCTGAAGAAGGCCGACATCGGCGTTGCCATGGGGATCAAGGGCACCGAGGTGACCAAGGAGGCGGCCGAGATGATTCTGGCCGATGACAACTTTGCCTCGATCACGGCGGCGGTCAAGGAGGGGCGCACGGTGTACAACAACATCGAAAAAGCGATCCTGTTCCTGTTTCCGACCAATTTCGCACAGGCGCTGGTCATCGCGGTGGCGATCTTTCTCGGCTTCACCCTGCCGATCACCGCGCCCCAGGTGCTGTGGGTCAACATGGTGACCTCGGTGGCGCTTGGCCTGGTGATTTGTTTCGAGCCGCACGAGTTCGACGTGATGACCCGACCGCCGCGCGCGGTCGACCGGCCGATCCTGACCGGGTTCGGCATCTGGCGGGTCATCTTCGTCGGGCTGGCGCTGCTTGCGTTCACGCTGGGGGCGTTTTTCTGGATGAAGGATCAGGGTGCGTCCGACGCGCTCGCCCGTACCGTGGCGGTCAACGCGATCACCATGGGACAGGTTTTCTACCTGCTGAACAGCCGCTTCCTGTTGGATTCTTCGCTGTCGATCAAGGCGCATCTGGGCAACAAGGTCCTGCCGCTGGGCATTGGCGCGCTCGTGGTGCTGCAACTGCTCTTTACCTACGCGCCGCCACTACAGGCGGTGTTCGGCAACGAAGCGATTCCGCTCGACGTGTGGCCGATCCTGTTGGCCGGTGGCCTGGTGTTTTTCCTGGTCGTCGAGTTGGAAAAGCTCGTCCTTCGTTCGAGCAGTTCGTTAAAACAGACGGTCACGGCGGTGGAGGCGGGAACTTGAACGGGGTCACCGCCGCCCCTCAGGCGCCAGCGGATCCGGTCATCGCGGGTTGACGGGACGGGGCGGACACGATCCGGGGGGGCGCCGTCGGCTCACCAAGGTAATATTCCCATCGCTTTGAAGCGCATCGGGAGGTAGTTTATGAACAAACGCAGGCTCCTGATCCACGGCGCGTCACTGGCGCTGCTTTCGGTTCTTTCGCGCGGTCCCACCGCCTCGTGCGGCACGACTCCCGTGCATCCAGAGGGTTTACCACCGTGCGGCCACTACTGAACGTCAGTCGCTTTCTGGCGCTGGCTGCCGTGCTGGGTTCGCTCTTGTCAGCGATGGCGCTGTATGCGTACGGTTTCACCGATACCGTCCTGGTCATCATACGGGTGCTCGAAGCTGGCGACATCTCAACCAAGGGCGCGAAGGCTATGATGCTCAACTTCATCGAAATCTTCGATCTGTTCCTGCTGGGCACCGTGATGCTGATCCTCGCTTTCGGCCTCTATGAGTTGCTCATCGATGCTGACTTTAAAATAGCGTCCCGCCTGCAGATCCATACCTTCGAGGACCTCAAGACCAACCTGGTGACGGTGGTTATCGCGGTGATGGCGGTGACTTTCCTCGGCCAGATCATGTCCTGGAACGGCGAGACGCATCTGTTCGACGTCGGTGTATCGGTGGCGCTCGTGATCGCTGCGCTAAACATTTACGTCTGGATCGCGAAGGCAGGCAAGAAGTAGCCGTACTGAGCGAGCCGACCTGGGGCGGGGCGATGTGGGTCGGCAGGGACTCTCCGACGATGAACAGTACCACCATGATCAAGGCCATAAACAGCGCCAGGAAGGTGGGATGCTGGATGGCGACGGAGGTCCTGGGAAGGATTCACGGTTCGCACCGCCCGCCCTCCACGACTTTGCCCGCCGGTGCGCCGACCAGAACGAGTGCGCTATCGCCGCTGGCGCGGTCGAAAGCCCGCCCAGCTGGCAACAGCCGGGTGGGCTATAAACTGGATCGACGATTCGCTCACAGGTCCAGCGGCGTCACCCGGGTGCCATTCAGGCTCACGTTCGCCCTTAGACCCGAATTCGTCAGCACGAAACCCACGACCGGCTGCTGCGCGGTCTGGGTCGTGACCCGGGCGTTCGCGCCCACCGTCAGCAACGACAGGGAACTATCAACGCCGGCGGTCCATCCCCGGCTCGCCTCGAAGCGGTCCAATGCGTCCTGGGTCATGAACAGAATGAACACCGCCTGCGATTGCGTACCCACCTGAAGCCCGACCGAGGTCTCGGTCATGCGGAAGTAGCCGGTGGACTTGCCGCCCCGCCTTAATGCGCCTTGACCTTGTGCTCCGCCGACGATGAAGCCGGCGGAAATCACCGACGGAAATACCAGTACGCCCCGTGCCGATGCGGCGATTTCCTCCGATCCGGGCGCTTCCTGGTACAAACGCGACAGGGCGCTGTTGACCGCGGAGTCGATGGCCTCGCGCTGTAGCGCGGGATCGCCGGGATTTCCGCCGGTGGTGGTGCAGCCCGTCGCGAAGAGCGCAAGCGCCGCCAGCAAGAGACCCGCGGTAGCGGTCATGAAGTTTCGTTTGTTCATTTTTACCCCTTTCAATGGGTTGAAGAGTGCGGCCGCAAGCTGCGGGTGGTTGTAAGCCGTTCCCACATTCCAGCGTGGGAACGTCGTTTGGGTTACCCCTGCCGGGAAACGCCGGTTTCCCGACAGGGTCTCACAAAAGGCGCACGGACTGCCCCCGCGCCGCGAGCAGCGCAACCGCCTTCTGGTCGAAGGACGCGAAGGTTTCTCCGCCAAGCCAGTTCCCTTCGTAGGCAATGACGCCATCGGCGAAATCGCCCCCGGCTTCGAGCACCGACAAGCCCGCTTCCACGGCTGGCCGGTTCGTTTCCACGTTTGCCGCAGCCAGCAAGGCATGAATGGTGGCGGCGGCATCGGAAGGCTGGAAGCCATAGACCCGGTGCAGCACCCACACAAATTCACACAGGCACGGCAACGCGACGGCGATCAATCTGGCGTCGGTCAATAGCTTGGCGGCAACGGCCCCTTGCACCAGATCGTCGCGCACGACCGCGCGAACCAGGATGTTCGTATCGACGGTGACCTTCATTCCTTGCCCGCCCAACCTTGCGCCGCCGCCTCGTTGATTTCTTCGAGGGTGGCGACTTTCCGCGTCCGACCCGCGAGCAATCCGACGAAGCCGTCGATGGTTCCGGTAGATCGGGCCGCCTTGAGAAGACCTCGACCATCCGGCAGCAAGTCCAGTTCGATCTTATCTCCCGGCTTGATGCCGAGGTGTTGCAGCACCTCTTTCCGGAAGGTCACCTGCCCCCGTGTGGTAACCGTCAGCGTGGTCATGGCATGACCCTCTTGGCTTCTTGATACCGCCATGATAATGCAAATCCGCATTACCACAACCAACATCGCGAGATGGCGGCTCGTGGAGTGATTGACAACAGTGTGCCTGGTCAAAAGGCATAACTTGCTGATTTAAAATAATAAATATGGATTTCCATGGCGATGGGGAAACCAATCGCTCCACTAGCCCAGAACCGAGGTCAGGCCCCAGACATAGAGCGCCCCGATCGACAGTTGCGCGACTGTGATGGGCAACCCGATGCGGAGGAATTGCATGAAGCTCACGCGCCGGCCGTTAGAGGCGCAGATGCCCACGGCCACGATATTGGCCGAGGCGCCGATCAGGGTGGCGTTGCCGCCGAGGGTGCCACCGAACATCATGGCGACGAACACCGGCAGGGTGATGCTGGGCCAATCGGTGAAACCGGGAGCGAGCGCGATTTCCGGCACCGCCTGAGCCGCGACCAGATAGCCCTGGATCATCACCAGCGCGGCGGCGACCAGCGGGATATTGGCGATCACGAACCCAATGGCGCCGATGCCGGCCAGGGTCACGAGCGCCACCAGGGTAAATTGGGATCCGAACCAGCCGTAGAACTGGATCGACAAGCCTTGCAGCAGATCGGTCTTGATGAAGGCCTGAACCAGCGTGAAGATGGCGGCGAGAAATACGAGTGTCTTCCAGTCCACGTCGCGAATCACGGTCCCGACCGGCTCGACGCGCACGTAGTAGACGACGAGCAACGCCAGCGAGGCCCCGATGATCGCGACCTGGGGCGGGACGATGTGGGTCGGCAGGGATTCACCGACGATGAACAGTACCACCATGAGCAATAGCACGAGCAGTGACAGCACCAGGAAGCCCGGATGCTGGATGGCGACCTGGGTCCTGGGCGGCAGGGTCGCCCGCACGCTCCAGACCCCTCGGAGCAGCCAGGGCAAAAAGGGGATCACGACCAGCGCCGCCATTAACCCGCCCAGGCTTACCAACCGCAGATGATCGATGAAGGTCAGCCCGATGGCCTGACCGACCAGGAAGGTCGCGGGATCGCTCACCAGGGTCAGCATGCCGGCCGCGTTACTGACGATGGCGGTGATGATCAGGGGGCCGACGAAATCCACGCCGAGCACCTGACAGACGCGGATGATGATCGGCGCGACCAGGATGACGACGGTGGCGTTGGGCAGAAAGGCGTTGAGCGGCAGCAGCAGGGCGACGATGAGCAATAGAAGTTTCCTGCCGCTGCCGCCGGTGGCATGAAGCACGTATTCACCGAGCCACTCGAAGGCCCCGGTCTTGTCGAGTATCCGCGCCACCACCATGCCGCCGAAGAGCAGGGCGAGCGGACCGCCAGCGGTGCGGATGATCGGCATCAGGTCCTCGCCGTCGAGTATCCCGAATACCAGCAAGAGGCTAACCCCGATCAGGGCGGCGACCATCATGTCGATCAGATCGAACGCGATCGCCAGGATCACGGCGGCAAAAACCAAAATGGTGAGGTAAATCTGAAAGTCGGTCATTCAGGCATCACTCAGTCGAGTGGTGGAGCATAGTGGAGGCCGCCCTGGGTCCAGAGCCGGTTGAGGCCGCGCTCGATCTGGAGCGGACTGTCGCGCCCGACGTTGCGTTCGTAGATCTCGCCATAGTTGCCGACGGCTTTTATCGCTCGCGCCGCCCAGCCGGGCGCGATCCCCAGTGATCGAGCGATGCTGTTGCGCTTATCGTCCATTCGTTGCAGCAGGGGGTTCTTGTTCTCCGCGATGATCGCCTCGATATTGTCGCGGGTGACGCCGTATTCCTCCGCGAGGATCAGGGCGTTCAGCACCCATCGGACCACCGTGGCCCACGCCGGATCGCCGCCCCAGATGGCGGGGCTGAGGGGTTCCCTGGAGATGCGTTCGGGCAGGATCGCGAAGGCCGGTGAATTTTCCGGTGCTCGCAAACGCATCGCGGCCAATAGAGCCGCGTCCGAGGTGTAGGCGCGACAGCGACCGGCGAAGAACGCTTGCGCGGCTTCACGGGCCGAGTCGATCACCAGCGGCTTCATGGACCAGCCTTTCGCCTCGAAATAGGTCTCCAGGTTACGCTGGTGCGTCGTTCCCTTCTCGATGCAGATAGTCGCGCCATTCAGGTCGGCGAGCGTCGCGATGTTGGCGGCGGCTGGAACCATGAAACCCTGGCCGTCGTAGAAGAGGATCCCCGGAAACTGCACCCTCAACACCGCCTCGCGGGTGAAGGTCCAGGTAGTGTTGTTCAGCAGCAGATCGATGCGGCGCGTCTGCAACGCGGGGAAACGAGCCGAGGCGAGCAGCGGTACGAGTTCGACCTTGTCCGGGTTTTCCAGGACCGCCGCCGCCACCGCGCGACAGAAGTCCACGTCAAGTCCACGCCACCGTCCGTCGGCGTCGCGCTCGGAGAAGCCCGGGATGCCCTCGCTCACCCCACAGCGCAGTTGCCCGTGAGCCTTCACGCCATTCAATACCCCGGCGGCCTCGACCCGTGGCAGGACCACAAGCATCAGAGCCAGCAGGGCGGCGCGCCCAACCGTCCAGTCAATTTTCATCCAAGAACTCCAAAATGAGTGAGTATGCACAAGTGTATATTGGCATCGAGCCGTTATGGAGGGAACTAGCCCAGAACCGAGGTCAGGCCCCAGACATAGAGCGCCCCGATCGACAGTTGCGCGACTGTGATGGGCAACCCGATGCGGAGGAATTGCATGAAGCTCACGCGCCGGCCGTTAGAGGCGCAGATGCCCACGGCCACGATATTGGCCGAGGCGCCGATCAGGGTGGCGTTGCCGCCGAGGGTGCCACCGAACATCATGGCGACGAACACCGGCAGGGTGATGCTGGGCCAATCGGTGAAACCGGGAGCGAGCGCGATTTCCGGCACCGCCTGAGCCGCGACCAGATAGCCCTGGATCATCACCAGCGCGGCGGCGACCAGCGGGATATTGGCGATCACGAACCCAATGGCGCCGATGCCGGCCAGGGTCACGAGCGCCACCAGGGTAAATTGGGATCCGAACCAGCCGTAGAACTGGATCGACAAGCCTTGCAGCAGATCGGTCTTGATGAAGGCCTGAACCAGCGTGAAGATGGCGGCGAGAAATACGAGTGTCTTCCAGTCCACGTCGCGAATCACGGTCCCGACCGGCTCGACGCGCACGTAGTAGACGACGAGCAACGCCAGCGAGGCCCCGATGATCGCGACCTGGGGCGGGACGATGTGGGTCGGCAGGGATTCACCGACGATGAACAGTACCACCATGAGCAATAGCACGAGCAGTGACAGCACCAGGAAGCCCGGATGCTGGATGGCGACCTGGGTCCTGGGCGGCAGGGTCGCCCGCACGCTCCAGACCCCTCGGAGCAGCCAGGGCAAAAAGGGGATCACGACCAGCGCCGCCATTAACCCGCCCAGGCTTACCAACCGCAGATGATCGATGAAGGTCAGCCCGATGGCCTGACCGACCAGGAAGGTCGCGGGATCGCTCACCAGGGTCAGCATGCCGGCCGCGTTACTGACGATGGCGGTGATGATCAGGGGGCCGACGAAATCCACGCCGAGCACCTGACAGACGCGGATGATGATCGGCGCGACCAGGATGACGACGGTGGCGTTGGGCAGAAAGGCGTTGAGCGGCAGCAGCAGGGCGACGATGAGCAATAGAAGTTTCCTGCCGCTGCCGCCGGTGGCATGAAGCACGTATTCACCGAGCCACTCGAAGGCCCCGGTCTTGTCGAGTATCCGCGCCACCACCATGCCGCCGAAGAGCAGGGCGAGCGGACCGCCAGCGGTGCGGATGATCGGCATCAGGTCCTCGCCGTCGAGTATCCCGAATACCAGCAAGAGGCTAACCCCGATCAGGGCGGCGACCATCATGTCGATCAGATCGAACGCGATCGCCAGGATCACGGCGGCAAAAACCAAAATGGTGAGGTAAATCTGAAAGTCGGTCATTCAGGCATCACTCAGTCGAGTGGTGGAGCATAGTGGAGGCCGCCCTGGGTCCAGAGCCGGTTGAGGCCGCGCTCGATCTGGAGCGGACTGTCGCGCCCGACGTTGCGTTCGTAGATCTCGCCATAGTTGCCGACGGCTTTTATCGCTCGCGCCGCCCAGCCGGGCGCGATCCCCAGTGATCGAGCGATGCTGTTGCGCTTATCGTCCATTCGTTGCAGCAGGGGGTTCTTGTTCTCCGCGATGATCGCCTCGATATTGTCGCGGGTGACGCCGTATTCCTCCGCGAGGATCAGGGCGTTCAGCACCCATCGGACCACCGTGGCCCACGCCGGATCGCCGCCCCAGATGGCGGGGCTGAGGGGTTCCCTGGAGATGCGTTCGGGCAGGATCGCGAAGGCCGGTGAATTTTCCGGTGCTCGCAAACGCATCGCGGCCAATAGAGCCGCGTCCGAGGTGTAGGCGCGACAGCGACCGGCGAAGAACGCTTGCGCGGCTTCACGGGCCGAGTCGATCACCAGCGGCTTCATGGACCAGCCTTTCGCCTCGAAATAGGTCTCCAGGTTACGCTGGTGCGTCGTTCCCTTCTCGATGCAGATAGTCGCGCCATTCAGGTCGGCGAGCGTCGCGATGTTGGCGGCGGCTGGAACCATGAAACCCTGGCCGTCGTAGAAGAGGATCCCCGGAAACTGCACCCTCAACACCGCCTCGCGGGTGAAGGTCCAGGTAGTGTTGTTCAGCAGCAGATCGATGCGGCGCGTCTGCAACGCGGGGAAACGAGCCGAGGCGAGCAGCGGTACGAGTTCGACCTTGTCCGGGTTTTCCAGGACCGCCGCCGCCACCGCGCGACAGAAGTCCACGTTGAACCCGCGCCACCGTCCGTCGGCATCGTGCTCGGAGAAGCCCGGGATGCCCTCGCTCACCCCACAGCGCAATTGTCCGCGGGCCTTCACGCCATCCAATACCTCGCCAGCCTCGGCTCGCGGCAGGACCGCAAGCGTCGGGAACAGCAGGGCGGCACAACAAACAGTCCAGTTGATTTTCATCCGGGGCCTCCGGGATGAGTGGGTGTTGATATCGAGAGAGCGTAGCCAAACCTGCTGCCGACGTGGCGGCAAAACGGCCGCCGCGCCTCGTCTTCAAATCCATCGCTCATCGGCGGTGAAGGCGACCGTCAACCATTGATACGTCCCCTGTTCGTTGATGGCTGCGCTGATCTCCTGGCGGATCCCATCCAGGGTGACGATGCGGCCAATCTCGAAATCCGCCGGCGCCACGATATGGATTTCGATGAAGTAGGCGCGTCCAACCTTGGCGACGTAGCTGGAGTAAGTCCGGAAACCGTGGCGCTTGATGAGGTCGTCCATCACCGCGCGGACTTGGTGGTCGAGCGCGGGCGGCGTGATCAGCAGGATCTCGGACAGCGCCTGGCGCACGGTTTTGACCGGCACCGTGATCAGATACGCCGTCAACAACGCCAGGATGGCGGGGTCCACATAGGGCGCGAAATGGCTGAAGCGCGTTCCCTTGATCGCCCAGGCCAGCAGGAAGGCCACCAGCAGGGCGGTTGAGATCAGGGCGGACATCAGCCAGCTCTGGGCGTCGAGGCGCAGGAGTTCCGACCGGACCTGCCGATTTTCCTGACGTTCGTACAGATACATGCCGAAGGTGACGATGGACGCGGCGGCGGCATAGCCGATGGCCCAGTCCAAATCCAGTTCGCGCCCGCCCGCCAGAAAACTGCCGACCGCGTTGATGAACGCATACAGGCACAGGAACATCAGCACGCTGCCGTTGAACGCCAGCACCAT
>JBDHRD010000250.1:0-3638 GCA_039807425.1 Candidatus Contendibacter sp.
TGCGGCAAGGTGATGATGACCATCAATCGCTTGCCGCAACCGGTCATCGCCCGGGTCCAGGGCATCGCCACCGCCGCCGGTTGTCAACTGGTCGCGGCCTGCGATCTGGCGGTCGCCGCCGACAACGCCCGCTTCGCCACCTCCGGCATCAACGTCGGCCTGTTCTGCGCCACGCCAGGGGTGGCGCTGAGCCGCAACCTGAGCCGCAAGCAGGCGCTGGAACTGTTGTTGACCGGCGAGTTCATCGACGCGCCGACCGCCCTGCGCCAGGGCCTGATCAACCGGATCGCGTCGCTGGATCAACTGGACGCCGCCGTCCGGCAACTGGCGGATTCCATTGGCAACAAGTCGCCGCTCGCCATCGCCATGGGTAAGGAACTATTCTACCAGCAGTTGGAGATGGGCTTGGAAAAAGCCTACGCTCGCGCCAGCGAAGCCATGGCCTGCAACATGAACAGCGAAGATGCCCGCGAAGGCATCGACGCGTTTATCGCCAAGCGCAAACCGACCTGGCAGGGTCGCTGACTTGGCTGTCTGATTGAACCACTCATGCTATCCCACCCAAAAACCAACGAGGACGATAACGGATGAACACCACCACGAATCCCTACGAAATGGGCTTGGACCGCAACGCGGCGAATTTCGTACCGCTGACGCCGCTGACCTTCATCGAGCGTGCGGCAGCGGTCTATCCCCACCATCTTGCCGTGGTGCATGGCGCGGTTCGCCGCGACTGGGCGGAAACCTACGCCCGCTGCCGGCAGCTGGCCTCTGCACTGCAAAAACGTGGCATCGGTCTGGGCGACACGGTAGCGGCGATGCTACCCAACATTTCCGAGATGTTTGAATTGCACTTCGGGGTACCGATGATGGGGGCGGTGTTGAATACCCTGAATATCCGGCTGGACGCCGAAGCCATCGCCTTCATGCTCGAACACGGCGAGGCCAAAATTCTGTTCACCGACCGCGAGTTCTCCGAGACTATTGGCAAGGCGCTGCGGCTGATCCAGCCCCAGAAGCGGCCGCTGGTGATCGACGTGGACGATCCCGAGTTCGTGGGCGGCGAGAAACTGGGGGCGCTCGATTACGAAACGCTGCTGGCCGAGGGTGATCCGCAGTTCGCCTGGTCGTTGCCCGCCGACGAGTGGCAGGCCATCTCCCTGAACTACACCTCCGGCACTACTGGGAATCCGAAGGGCGTGGTTTACCACCATCGCGGTGCTTACCTGAACGCGGTCAGCAACGTGCTGGTGTGGAATATGGGTCTGCATCCAGTTTATCTGTGGACCCTGCCGATGTTCCACTGCAACGGCTGGTGCTTCCCGTGGAGTATCGCCGCTGCTGTGGGCACCAACATCTGCCTGCGCCAGGTCCGCGCCGATCTGGTCTTTGGTCTGATCAAACAGGAGAAGGTCAACCACTTCTGCGGTGCGCCCATCGTGCTGAATCTGCTTAAGAACGCCCCGGACGAGATGAAGGCCGGTATCAACCATCCGGTCAAGACGATGACCGCCGGAGCGGCCCCGCCGGCGGCGGTGATCGAAGGCATGGAGCGGATGAATTTCGATGTGACTCACACCTATGGGTTGACCGAGACCTACGGGCCGTCGGTGGTGTGCGCCTGGCACGACCACTGGAACGAGTTGAGCCTGCCGGAACGGGCGGCGCTCAAGTCCCGCCAAGGCGTGCGCTATCCGATGTTGGAAGGGCTGATGGTAGCCAACGCCCAGACGTTGGAGCCGGTCCCGATGGACGGTGAGACCATCGGCGAAATTTTCATGCGCGGCAACGTGGTGATGAAGGGGTATCTGAAGAATCCCGGCGCCACCGAGGAGGCGTTCCTGGGCGGCTGGTTTCACAGCGGTGATCTGGCGGTCTGGCACGAGGACGGCTACATCGACATCAAGGACCGTTCCAAGGACATCATCATTTCCGGCGGCGAAAACATCTCCACCATCGAGGTCGAGGACGTGCTATACCGGCATCCGGCGATCATGGAGGTGGCGGTAGTAGCGCGGCCCGATGAGAAGTGGGGCGAGACGCCCTGCGCGTTCGTGACTCTCAAGTCGGGGATGGAACATACGACCGAAGAAGAAATCATCGAGTTCTGTCGCAGCCAACTGGCGCGGTTCAAGGTGCCGAAGAACGTGGTGTTCGGCCAGCTGCCCAAGACCTCGACCGGCAAGATGCAGAAGTTCATCCTGCGCGAGCGAGCCAAGCATCTTTGACTTCCCCGAAAGCGCGTAGCGCGGGTTAGCATGGCGTAACGAAGATCGATCTGGTTCCGCCGGATGGACTCAAGCCCCCAATCCGCCGGTCGGTGCTTGGTAGCGCCGAGATCCGGATGCGGCGTGACCGGCTTCTACCTGGTCGATATGATCGAGGTGGCGGAGGTGGATCGAAGCCTTGTTGAACCCGCGCCGGACGGATTGGCCCGCGTAGCGCGTGGGCAGGGTTAATGCAGCCATCATGGCAGGGCGCTATCATGGCGCCCTCCAACCTGCACCCCGACCGTTTCGCGCATGGACACCCTCAAGATCCGCGGCGCCCGTACTCATAATCTTCAGAATATCGACCTCGATCTACCCCGCGACCGGCTGATCGTCATCACCGGCCTGTCGGGTTCTGGCAAGTCCTCGCTGGCGTTCGACACGCTCTATGCCGAAGGCCAGCGCCGCTATGTCGAGTCGCTGTCGGCCTACGCCCGGCAATTCCTGTCGCTGATGGAAAAGCCCGACGTGGATCACATCGAGGGACTGTCGCCGGCGATTTCCATCGAGCAGAAATCCACTTCGCACAACCCCCGCTCCACGGTCGGCACGATTACCGAGATTTATGACTATCTGCGGTTGCTGTACGCGCGGGCCGGCATTCCACGCTGCCCGGATCACGGCATCGATCTCGACGCCCAAACCGTCGGGCAAATGGTGGATCAGGTGCTGGCGCTACCGGAGGGCGAGCGGCTGATGCTGCTGGCGCCGGTGGTGAAGGAGCGCAAGGGCGAGCATGTGAAGCTGTTGCGGGAATTGCAGGCGCAGGGTTTCGTGCGCGCCCGGATCAACGGCGAGGTGGTCGAACTGGATAGCCCGCCACCGCTGGATTTGCGCCGCAAACACACGATTGAGGTAGTGGTGGACCGCTTCAAGGCGCGGGCCGATCTCGGCCTGCGGCTGGCGGAATCGTTCGAGACGGCCTTGCGGCTGGGGGAGGGCGTGGCGCGGGTGGCGTTCCTGGATGCGCCGGAGCGGGCGGAACTGCTGTTCTCCGCCGGCTATGCCTGTCCGGTGTGCGGTTATAGCCTGAGCGAGCTGGAGCCGCGCCTGTTTTCCTTCAATAACCCGGTCGGGGCCTGCGCGGAGTGCGACGGGCTGGGGGTCAAGCAGTTTTTCGATCCCGAACGGGTGGTGGCGCATCCGCATCTGAGTTTGGCCAAGGGGGCGGTGCGCGGCTGGGATCGGGACAATTTCTATTATTTCCAACTGATCAAATCCTTGGCGCGACATTACGGGTTCGAGGTGGATCGACCGTTTCAGGAGTTGCCGGAACGCATCCGCCAACTCCTCCTCCACGGCAGCGGCGGCGAAGCGATTGATTTCGAGTACACCAACAGTCGCGGCGAAACCTACCATCGCCGGCAT
>JBDHRD010000251.1:0-3636 GCA_039807425.1 Candidatus Contendibacter sp.
TGCTCGACGTGAAGGTGCTCGATTATCCGACCCACGCCGCCAACCTGCCGGTCGCGCTGGTCCCGAACTGCGCCGCCACCCGCCATGTCCATTTCCACCTCGACGGCAGCGGTCCGGCCAAGCTGGAGCCGCCGAGTCTGGACGACTGGCCGAAACTCACCTACGCGCCGACCAATGCGCGTCGGGTTGATCTGGCGACAGTGACCCGCGAAGACGTGGCAACCTGGAAGACTGGCGAGGTGCTGCTGCTCAATGGCAAGATGCTGACCGGCCGCGACGCCGCCCACAAGCGGATGACCGACATGCTGAGCGCCGGCCAAAAACTGCCGGTCGATTTCACCAACCGCTTCATTTACTACGTCGGCCCGGTCGATCCGGTGCGCGATGAGGTGGTCGGCCCCGCCGGTCCCACCACCGCGACCCGGATGGACAAATTCACCCGGCAGATGCTGGAGCAAACCGGCCTGCTGGGCATGATCGGCAAGTCCGAGCGTGGCGATGCCGCCATTAGCGCGATCAAGGACAACCGGGCGGTGTATTTGATGGCGGTCGGCGGCGCGGCTTATCTGGTATCCAAGGCGATCAAGGCCGCCAAGGTTCTTGCGTTCGAGGATCTCGGCATGGAGGCGATTTACGAATTCGAGGTGAAGGACATGCCGGTGACGGTGGCGGTCGATTCCAAGGGCTCCAGCGTCCACAAGACCGGTCCGAAGGAATGGCGGGCCAGGATCGGCAAGATTCCGGTGGTGGAGGCGTAAGGATCAGGTATTGTGGATAGGATTGCTTTTGGCAATCCTATCCACTCGGATATACTCTACAACTACCAATTTGATTCGATGAAAGTCCTCGTGCTGGTGTGGTGGAATGGTATACACACAGGACTTAAAATCCTGCGGCCTTGACCGGCCTTGTGGGTTCGAGTCCCACCACCAGCACCATCCTTGATTTCGTTCGGATCGCCGTGCTGCTCACGGCAGTTCGATGCGCGGCGCTTCGGGGTTACGCCGAAACAGCGTGGCGATGTGGCCGACCCGCTGAACCAGCGCCGCCTCGGTCGTCGTGCAAATCTCCCGGATCATGGCCTCGCGCGCTTCCCGGTCCTCGGCGTTGACCCGGATTTTGACCAATTCATGATAATCGAGCGCCAGCAGGATTTCGTGCAAGACCGCCGGTGTGACGCCGTTGCCACCAATGATCACGACCGGCTTGCGGGAGTGGGCCAGGGCTTTAAGATGACGCTTCTGCGGATGGGTGAGCGCGAACACGAGAGTTACCGCGATGGCTAAAGATTCACGCAGTGTAACCGGCGGCAAGGGCATGACGGTAGCCCCAAGTCCTTTGAACGAGGTCAAGCTGGACCTGGCGATCATCCTGGTGGTTGGCGGGTTGTTGCTGCTGGTGCAGGGGCGATTGCTGGACAGTCTGCTCGCGCAGCTGCTGGTGCTGGCGAGCTATGGCATGCTGGGGATGCTCTGGATCGTGATCCGCGCCCGTAACGTCCTGCAACGGGTCGCCCGTGACCGGGAATCGCGTCCGGATGGCCCGCAGTAAGAGCAGTGCCCGCTGGTTGCGGGAGCATTTCACCGACGAGTATGTCAAGCGCGCCCAGGCGGAAGGCTACCGTTCCCGCGCCGCATACAAGCTGCTGGAAATTCACGAGAAAGACCGCCTGCTGTGGCCCGGCCTGACCGTAGTGGACCTGGGGGCCACGCCGGGTGGCTGGTCGCAACTGGCGGCCCGGCTGGTGGGCGGGCAGGGCACGGTTATCGCCTTGGACATCCTGCCGATGGAACCGCTACCCAGTGTGGACTTCATCGAAGGCGATTTCCGCGAGGCGGCGGTGCTGGAGCGATTGTTGAATGCGCTGAATGGCCGGCCGGTGGACCTTGTAATCTCCGACATGGCCCCCAATACCAGTGGCATCAAGGCGGTGGATCAGCCGCGTGGGATGTATCTGGCCGAACTGGCCCTGGATTTTGCCCGGCGTTGTCTGCGGCCTGGCGGGGATTTTCTGACCAAGGCGTTTCAGGGCGAAGGTTTCGATGGCTTTCTGCGCGAACTGCGCGCCGTGTTCGCCACGGTGGCGATTCGCAAACCCAGGGCATCGCGCGCGCGCAGCGCCGAGCAGTACCTGCTGGCCAGGAACTATCGCGGGTGAGCCGGTCTAAAAATTCCGCGACTTTCAATCCATTTTCTTTTTGCAGTTGCGCAAGTTGAGGTGCGTGCCTTGAACGACATGGTCAAGAACATCCTGTTGTGGGTGGTCATCGCGGTGGTGCTGATGTCGGTGTTCAACAGCTTCGGCCCCAAGGTGGCGCCGACCGCCCAGATGTCCTACTCGCAATTCCTGCAGGACGCCAAACAGGGGCGGATCAAGCAGGTGACGATTGATGGCCGCACCATTCAGGGCCGCACCGACAGCGGCGAACGGTTCACCACCTACAGTCCGGAAACCGACAACAGTCCGATGATCGGCGAACTGCTCAACCATGGGGTGGACATCGAAGGCCAGCCGCCAGAGAAGCAGAGCCTGCTGATGCAAATCTTCATCAGTTGGTTCCCGATGCTGCTGCTGATCGGTATCTGGGTATTCTTCCTGCGGCAAATGCAGGGTGGCGGCGCGGGCCGGGGCGCGATGTCCTTCGGCAAGTCGCGCGCCCGGATGATGGGTGAAGACCAGATCAAGGTCACCTTTGCCGATGTCGCCGGGGTGGACGAAGCCAAGGAGGAAGTCATCGAACTGGTGGAGTTCCTGCGCGATCCCGGCAAATTCCAGAAACTCGGCGGCAAAATTCCGCGTGGCGTGCTGATGGTCGGTTCGCCGGGCACCGGCAAGACCCTGCTGGCCAAGGCCATCGCCGGCGAGGCCAAGGTGCCGTTCTTCTCGATTTCCGGTTCCGATTTCGTGGAAATGTTCGTGGGCGTCGGCGCTTCGCGGGTGCGCGACATGTTCGAGCAAGCCAAGAAGCACGCGCCCTGCATCATCTTCATCGACGAAATCGACGCCGTGGGCCGGCATCGCGGCGCGGGGCTGGGCGGCGGTCACGACGAACGCGAGCAGACCCTGAATCAATTGCTGGTCGAAATGGACGGCTTCGAGGGCAACGAGGGCATCATCGTTATCGCCGCCACCAACCGCCCGGACGTGCTCGACCCGGCGCTGCTGCGGCCTGGCCGCTTCGATCGGCAGGTGGTGGTGCCCTTGCCCGACGTGCGTGGCCGCGAACAGATTCTCAAGGTCCACATGAACAAGGTGCCGCTGTCCGACAACGTCAAGCCGGCGGTCATCGCGCGCGGCACACCCGGCTTTTCCGGCGCCGATCTGGCCAACCTGGTCAACGAGGCCGCGCTGTTCGCCGCCCGCGCCAACAAGCGCGACGTGGACATGGATGATTTCGAGAAGGCCAAGGACAAGATCATGATGGGCGCCGAGCGCAAATCCATGGTGATGAGCGAGGAGGAAAAAAAGCTCACCGCCTATCACGAGGCGGGCCACGCGATCATCGGCCGGCTGGTGCCCTCGCATGATCCCGTTTACAAGGTCAGCATCATTCCGCGCGGCCGGGCGCTGGGCGTGACCATGTTCCTGCCGGAAGGCGACCGCTACAGCTTCAGCAAGCAGCGGCTGGAAAGCCA
>JBDHRD010000028.1:0-22274 GCA_039807425.1 Candidatus Contendibacter sp.
GCTGCCGGGAATGAGCAGGTTGAGAATGCGTTCAGTGAGGTGAGAGTGTGAACTCGCAAGTCGCAGAAAAATCCTTTATCACCACCTTCGTCGTCCTGATCTCGGCGCTGGTGTTGCTGGCCGCGGTGCTGTTCATGGTAGGCGCCCTGGTAGGCGTCGTCGGCAGCGTTGCTCCCGACGATGGCTCGCGCAAGCAGGTCGCCGCGGTCGAACGCATCAAACCAGTCGCTCGGGTCGCTATTGCTGTGCCCAAACCCGCTGGCACCGAGCTGAAGTTGACCGGCCAGGAGGTTTATAACAAGGTTTGCATGGCTTGCCATGCGACGGGCGCGGCGGGCGCCCCCAAGGTTGGCGCCCAGGATCAGTGGGAGCCGCGATTCGCCCAAGGTCTGGATACCTTGGTAAAAAATTCCGTCAATGGCATCCGTGGCATGCCGGCCAAGGGCGGCAATCCTGCGTTGACCGAAGCCAACCTCAAGGATGCCATCGTCTACATGCTGGGTGAAACCGGCATTAAGACGGATACCGCGAATTAATCTGTTGCCTTCGGCCCCCTCGCGACGCAAGGGCCATCCCCCGGGGTGGCCCTTCGTTTTTCCGACCGACCATCATGCGCCACGATCTCCGCTATACCGAATCGCCTCGTCAGGAACACCGGGACGGCGCCAATCTGCGCGCTTTGTTACCCTATCTCTGGGAATATCGAGGCCGGGTGCTGCTGGCGCTAAGTTGCCTGGTGCTGGCCAAGGTCGCCAACATCGGCGTGCCGCTGACCCTCAAGCAGATCGTGGACAGCCTGGACGCGCAGCGGCAGGTTGTCGTCTTGTTGCCGGTCACGTTGCTGTTGGCGTATGGGGCGCTGAAGCTGGGCAATGCCCTGTTCAGCGAGTTGCGGGATGTGCTGTTCGCCCGGGTCCGCTACCGCGCCATGCGCCGGCTGACCCTGCGCACCCTGGCGCACCTGCACGATCTGTCGCTGCGGTTTCATCTGGAGCGGAAAACTGGCGCCATCAGCCGCGATCTGGAGCGGGGCGCGCGCAGTCTGAGCACCCTGCTAAACTACCTGGCGTTCAGCATTCTGCCGGTGATCGTGGAGTTCCTGCTGGCGGCGCTGCTGCTGGGCCGCTATCCCGCCATCTTCACGTTGATCATCTTTGGCAGCGTTGCGGCTTATGTCGCCTTCACCCTGGCGGTCACCAACTGGCGGATGGAACATCGCCACCTCATGAATAGGTTGGAATCACAGGCCGGCAACGAGGCCATCGAAAGCCTGATCAACTACGAAACGGTCAAATATTTCGGCAACGAAGATTGGGAACTGCGCCGCTGCGACGCCACCTTGACCGCGTGGGAAAACAGCGCGGTGCTCAGCCAGACCTCGATGTCGGTGCTCAACTTCGGTCAGGGCGCGATCATCGCCCTCGGGGTAACGATGATGATGATCGTCGCCGCTGGCCAGGTCGCCGCCGGCCAGATGACCCTGGGCGATCTGGTGCTGGTCAACGCCCTGTTGCTGCAATTGTTCATTCCGCTGAATTTTCTCGGCATTGTTTACCGGCAGATCAAGTATGCCCTGGCCGACATGGATGATCTGGTGCGGCTGTTCGAGCGGACGCCGGAAATCCGCGACGCGCCCGCCGCTGCCGAATTGCGAGTAACGCAGGGCGAGTTGCGGTTCGAGCAGGTGAATTTTGGCTATCAACCGGACCGGCAGATCCTGTTCGACGTGAGTTTCATGGTGCCGCCGGGGCGTAAGCTGGCGGTGGTCGGGGCCAGCGGGGCCGGCAAATCCACGCTGGCGCGGTTGCTGTTCCGGTTCTACGACGCGACCGGCGGGCGCATCCTGATTGATGGCCAGGACATTCGCGCCGTGACCCAGTGGAGCTTGCGTGCCGCCATCGGCATCGTCCCGCAAGATACGGTGCTGTTCAACGACACGCTCTACTACAACCTGGCCTACGCCCGGCCCGACGCCAGCCGCGAGGAGATCGTGGCTGCCGTGCAAATGGCGCAGTTGCACGACTTTATCGCCGCGCTGCCAGCCGGTTACGACACGGTGGTCGGTGAGCGCGGCCTGAAATTATCGGGCGGCGAGAAGCAGCGGGTGGCGATTGCCCGGGCCATCCTCAAGCGGCCGCGTATCCTGATTTTCGACGAAGCGACCTCGGCGCTGGACAGCCGATCCGAGCAGGCGATTTTGCAAGCCCTGCGCGCGGTGGCCACCGAGCATACTACGCTGGTGATCGCCCATCGCCTGTCCACCATCGTGGATGCTGACCAGATTTTGGTGCTGGATCATGGCCGGGTGCGGGAGCAGGGCAGCCACCGTGAACTGCTGCAACTGGACGGGCTGTACGCCCAGATGTGGACCTTGCAGCAACGGGAGCAGGCCGCGTTGGACGAAGAGCGGGCGCTGCTGGGGATGGATTGAGATGGCGGTCAGGCATCGGTTCCCCATCCATGGCAAAATCAGCGTTGTCCCTCGGTGCATTTAACGGAGTTCCCCGCCATGACCGCGACCGCTCGCAAATTCGCTACCTACGAAGATCTGTTCGATCTGCCCGACAATGTGGTAGGCGAGATTATTCACGGTCAACTGATCACCCATCCGCGTCCTGCGCCCAAACATGCCGTGGCCAGTTCTTCGATTGGCGGTGAACTCATCGGTCCGTTTCAGAAAGGGCGGGGCGGTCCCGGTGGCTGGTGGATTCTGGATGAGCCGGAATTGCATCTGGGACCGCATATTCTGGTTCCCGATCTGGCCGGTTGGCGGCGGGAACGTTTGCCCGCCATGCCGGATATGGCTTTTTTCACCCTGCCGCCCGACTGGGTCTGCGAGGTGCTCTCGCCGGGCACGGCCCGAACCGACCGGGCGGACAAGATGCCGATTTACGCCGCCCAGGGGGTTCCGTTTTTATGGCTGATCGATCCCGCGCTGCGGACCCTGGAGGTGTTTGTGCTAAGCGAAGGGTGCTGGTTGCTGGAGCACGTTTACCAGGAGAATGACGAAGTACGCGCCGTTCCTTTTGACGCCATCGCTTTTCCACTGGCGGATTCATGGTCCTGAATCGTACTTACCCGGAATGCACCCGCCATGCTGCTTGAGGTCGAAAATCTGCGCGTCCGTTACGGCAACGTCGAGGCGCTGCACGGCATCAATCTTAGCGTCCGCCAAGGCGAGATCGTGGCCTTGCTTGGGGCGAACGGCGCGGGTAAAACCACCACCCTGCACGCCATCAGCGGTCTGCTGCGGCCCGCCGGTGGCGAAATCCGCTTTGAGTCCCGCCCGATTCACCGATTGCCGGCGCATCGGCTGGTCGGCATGGGTATTGCCCAGGCCCCGGAAGGCCGCCGTATCTTCGGTACCCTCACCGTGGGAGAGAATCTCAATCTGGGCGCGTTCACCCGTGCCGACAAGACGAAGGTAGCCGAGACCCTGCGCTGGATTTACGAGCTGTTTCCGATTTTGGCGCAGCGCCGCGAGCAACTGGCCGGCACTTTGAGCGGTGGCGAGCAGCAGATGCTGGCCATTGGCCGGGCGCTGATGGCCAACCCGCGCATCCTGTTGCTGGACGAGCCGAGCCTTGGCCTGGCCCCGCTGCTGGTCAAGGCGATTTTCCAGACCTTGTGGGAAATCAACGAGGCCGGCGTCACCATCGTGCTGGTGGAACAGAATGCCCACGCCGCCCTGAAGCTGGCGCATCGCGGCTACGTGATGGAAGTGGGCCGAATCGTGCTGGAGGACCGCGCCGAGGCGCTGCTGGCCAATCCCGAGGTCCGCGAGGCCTATCTGGGCGGCGGCGGATGAGCGCCGAGGCGAGCGGGACGCCGGTCGAGCCCGCGCGAATCGAAGCCGATCCGGCCCACCGCCGCGCCGTACTAATGCTGCTGGCGACGGCGATCCTGTGGAGTCTGGGTGGACTACTGATCAAGTGGGTGAACTGGAATCCGGTCGCCATCGCCGGGATGCGCAGCCTGATCGGCGCGGCGGTGATCGCGCTGATGTTTCGCAAGGAATTGAAATTCACCGGCTCGTTTGAACAGATCGGCGCGGCAGTGGCCTACGCCGGCACCGTCGTACTATTTGTCGTCGCCAACAAGCTGACCACGGCGGCGAACGCCATTTTGCTGCAATACACCGCGCCGGTGTATGTGGCGCTGTTCAGTCCGTGGTTTCTGGGCGAGCGGACGCGCGGCAACGACTGGCTGAGCTTGGCGGCGATCATGGTCGGGATGCTGCTGTTTTTTGGCGACGAACTGAGCCTGGATGGCTATCTCGGCAACGGTGTGGCGCTGGCCAGCGGATTCTGCTTCGGTTGGTTGACCCTGTTCCTGCGCCGCCACCGCGAGGAATCAGCGATTTCGGCGCTGGTACTGGGCAATCTGCTGGCGGGCCTGATCGGATTGCCGTTCATGCTCCAGTCCGTGCCGGATACCATGGGCTGGATTGGGTTACTGTTGTTGGGCGTGGTGCAGCTTGGTGTGCCCTACGTCATGTACGCGCTGGCGCTGCGTCATGTCCGCGCCGTGGAAGGAATTTTGCTGCCGATGATCGAGCCGGTGCTCAACCCGCTGTGGGTGTTTCTGCTGCTGGGGGAAATGCCGGGGCCGCTGGCGCTGGTCGGTGGGATGGTCATTCTGGGCGCGGTGCTGTTCCGGGCGCTGCGGTAGAATTTCTTATTTTTCTGAATGTTACACTTTATCAAGCTTTGGATAAATACCATGGAACTCACCGCTCTGACCGCCATTTCGCCCATCGATGGCCGCTACGCCGACAAAACCACCGAACTGCGGCCTATTTTGAGCGAATACGGGCTGATTCGCCACCGGGTGCAGGTTGAGGTGCGCTGGCTGCAAGCGCTGGCCCGCCACCCCGACATTCCCGAAGTGCCGCCCTTGAGCGAACCCGCGATCAGGCTTCTCGACCAGTTGGTCGAGAATTTCACCCCCACCGACGCCCAGCAGGTTAAAACCATCGAGCGCGTCACCAACCACGATGTGAAGGCGGTGGAATATCTGTTCAAGGAGAAAATCGCCGGCAACGCCGAACTGGAGGCGGTCAGCGAATTCATTCACTTCGCTTGTACTTCCGAGGACATCAACAACCTGGCCTACGCGCTGATGCTGCGCGAGGCGCGGACCCAAGTGTTGCTACCGGCGCTGGATGAAATGATCGTCGCCATCACCGGGCTGGCGCACCAGCACGCCGACCAACCGATGCTGGCGCGCACCCACGGCCAGCCGGCCTCGCCGACCACGCTTGGCAAGGAAATGGCCAACGTGGCCTACCGGCTCAAGCGCCAGCAGACGCAACTGGCCACCGCGCCGCTGCTGGGCAAGATCAACGGTGCAGTCGGCAATTACAATGCCCATCTGGCCGCTTACCCGGAACTGGACTGGGAAGACTTCGCTCGCCGGTTCGTCACCGAGGATCTCGGGCTGGGCTGGAATCCCTACACCATCCAGATCGAACCCCACGACTACATGGCGGAATTCTTTCATGCCGTGATGCGCGCCAACACCGTGCTGCTCGATTTCTGCCGCGATGTATGGAGCTACATTGCCATCGGTTATTTCCGCCAGAAGACCGTGGCTGGCGAGATCGGCTCTTCGACCATGCCGCACAAGGTCAACCCGATTGATTTCGAGAATGCCGAGGGTAATCTGGGCGTGGCCAACGCGCTACTGGATCATCTGGCCGCCAAGCTGCCGGTGTCGCGCTGGCAGCGGGATTTAACCGACTCGACCGTGCTGCGAACCCTGGGGGTCGGGTTGGCGCATTCGCTGGTGGCGTACCAGTCCTGCCTGAAGGGCATCGGCAAGCTGGAGGTGAACGCGCCGGCGCTGGCCGCCGATCTGGACGACAATTGGGAGGTGCTGGCCGAGCCGATCCAGACGGTGATGCGCCGCCATGGCCTCGAACAGCCTTACGAGCAGCTCAAGGCGTTGACGCGCGGCCAGCGAGTGGAGCGCGAGACCCTGCGGGCGTTCGTCGCCGATCTGGCGATTCCCGACGAGGCCAGGCAACGGTTGCTGGCGATGACGCCGGCCAGCTACATCGGCAACGCCGCCGCTCAGGCCCGCAAGGTGTGAAGCAATGTCGTTATGGATACTGGGTGATTTGACTCCGGCGCACTTTCTGGCCGAGTACTGGCGGAAGCAGCCGCTCGTGGTGCGTGGGAGTTGGCCGGAGTTCCGTGATCCGCTGACCCCGGAGGAACTGGCCGGGTTGGCTTGCGAGGCGGGGGTGAAGTCGCGGTTGGTTTTGGCGGGGGAGGGCGAGGAATCCGAAGTGGTGCGGCACGGGCCGTTCACGGATGACGATTTTTTGAACCTGCCGGATGCAGGTTGGACTCTGCGGGTGACGGATGTCGAAAAACACGCCCCGGATTTGGTGGTATTGCTGGAACCGTTCCGCTTCATCCCCGACTGGCGCATTGATGGTCTGACGATCCGCTACGCCACGCCGCCGGGAATGGTCGGGCCGCGCGTCAACGATGACGACGTGTTTCTCTTGCAGGGCCAAGGGCGGCAATACTGGCAAATCGCCGCCGAAACGGTAGTGCCAGACGCTGACCAGCCCGATGCGGGGTTTGCCCCGGAGCACGAATGGATGCTGGAACCGGGCGATCTGCTGTACCTACCAGCAGGCGCTTTCTATCGGAGTTCAACGCTGGAACCGGGCCTGACCTATACGGTAGAGTGTCACGCGCCGAGCTACCGGGAACTGCTCGGTGGTTTTATGGAATTCCTGCTGGAAGGCGTCGATCCCGAGGCGCGCTACGATGATCCCGATCTGGCGGTACAAGACAATCCCGGCGAAATCAATCCCGCCGCCCTGGCCAAGGTGCGGGAACTGCTCCGGCGAACTATCGCCCTGGACGATGAGACCCTCGCGGTCTGGCTCGGATGCACTCTGAGCGCACCTAAAACGGGCTTCCAGGCCGAACCGGAGCCAGAGCCCTACGACGAGGACGAGTTGCGAGGGCATCTGCGTGGCGGCGGAAATCTGGAGCGCAATCCCGGCTCGCGGTTCCACTACATCGTCGGGGTGGATGGGGAGATGCTACTCTTCGTGGATGGACAGGAGTTCGCGCTGGGGCCGGAAGTGGCGTTTGTGGCGCCGTTGCTGTGCCAACATCGAGTATTGACCCCGGCGTTGCTGCGCCAGGCGTTGAACCAGCCCGACGCCGGGCAATTGTTGCTGGATCTGGTAAACGAAGGCTATCTGGTGATCTACGAAAGGGAAGAGGGCGGCTAAAATCAGCGTAGAGCAGTCTCTCTTTCCGAACAACGGGGTGACAGCGGTGGCGGACGATCAAGGCTCCACAATCATGCTCGACGGGTTGGACGACAGCCGGCGCGCTTTATTGGAACTGCTCAATGGCATGCGGCGCACACTGATTTTGTACACGCCGCTGATCCATTCCGAGTTGTACAACGATCCCGCTGTGCTCGCCGCTATCCGCAACCGGGTGGTTGGCCAGCCCAAGATTCGCTTTCATCTGCTGTTGCCGTCCGCGCGACAATGGCGTAGCGACTGCCCGGGGCTGGTACGGCTGAGCGAGCGGCTGACCACCGCCCTGATCCTGCGCACCCCAAATCGGGAGGAAATACCGGATCGGCCCGAATTGGGTCAATCCTTCGCCATTGCTGACGAACGGGCGCTGCTGCGCTTCAGCGACCCGCGCCGGTTGCTCGGCACCTATGAACTCCAACCCGGCGAACGGATGAAGGAACTGCTGGAACTGTTTCGGATGCTCTGGGACCGGGCGCAGCCCGATCCGGAATTGCGACGACTGGGAATTTAGGTGGGTGCATCCCGCCATTGTTCCAGCAACCTGGTCCGGTTTAACTCCAGCCATTGCAGGGCGATGATCGGTGCGGCGGAGTTGATCCGGCCCGCGCTCAACAACTCCAGCGCCTTGGCCCGGGAGACGACATGCACCTGGATGTCCTCGTGTTCGGAAGCAACACCGCGCACGCCGGGGACGACGGTCGAGGCATCCACCCGCCCGCAGAACAGGGTAATACTCTCCGACGTGCCGCCCGGACTGACCAGATACTGGCAGATCGGAACGAGATCGAGGAGTTCGCAGCCGGCCTCCTCGATGGTTTCCCGCCGGGCCACGTCCTCGGTGGTTTCGCCCGGATGATCGATAATTCCGGCGACAATCTCCAGCAGCCAGGAGCCACCAGGAAATTCCAGCGCGCCGACCCGGAATTGTTCCAGCAAAACCACTTGATCCCGTGCGGGGTCATAGAGCAAAACCGCGACTGCATGGCCGCGCTCCAGGCATTCGCGGGTCATTTCCTGACTCCAGCCGCCGGCGAACAACTCATGCCGTAGTCGGTACTTTTCCATGCGGAAGAATCCGCTGTAGCAAACTGCTTTGTCGAGGACTTCAAATCGATGGTTCATGGGGCGTTCCGGGTCGAGGGGGATGAGGAGTCGATTGATCATTGATTGTAATCCGAGCCCATGGGAAGATATATAATATTACGAAAGGACTTTTTTGAGACGATTTCTGGTTTGGATGATGCTAAAAACCGGCGCGACTGAATGACTTCTGGTAATCGCGCCATGAAACAGTACAAGCCAAGGCACGATAATTGCGTAAATATAATTGGATTCGGGAATCCAGGCGCGCTAGGCCTGATCCGGTCCGTCCATACGGAGGTATTGAATGAGAGCCAAACTCTTAAAAAAATATGCGTTACTCATACTGGGATTGACCATTTTGCCGTTACAGGCCAGCATCGGAGACGACGATTCATCTCCAGCCCCGGCGACTGAGATCGCGGTTGACAGCGATGATGGCAGCAATCCCAGCGCAATCTTCATCCCCAACGATACCACGGCGGCCGCCCAGAACCTGCCCAACCCGGTCACTGTGACGGGTTATGTCAACCAGCCCGGCAGTAGTCCCGAAGGCCGGTCGCGTGTCGCGGGCGACCTCGTGGACGTGTACCAGGTCCGCTTGAAAGCGGGTGACCGGATCACGCTGACCATCGTCGGCGATGGTGTCCAGGCCGATCTGGACCTGGGCTTGGCCGATCTGGACGGCAAGCTGCTCGATGCCTCGGCCGGTCAGGTTCGGGTCGAGTCGCTGACGGTCAAGACCGCGGGCGACTTTCTGGTGCTGGTGGGAGCGAATCGGGGCGCGTCCCATTACGAGTTGACCATCGGCCCGGCTCGGGGATCGGTTACCGCCAGCTTGCGCTTGAGTGATCCGTTCGCTGTTGGTCAAGCCATCGTGCGGTTCTCGGATCAGCGGGTCGAGATTCAGAGTGGGTTGCGGGCGCGAGTGCGGGTCCTGGGCGGGTTCGCGGGTCGGGATCATGAAACTCAGCAGCGAAGTGTCCTGTTCGATTTGGCGGGGTTGAAGCAGGTGGCGGCCTATCGGACCTTGGCCAGCGCCGAATCTTCCCCCTTCCCTGGTGGGTTCCAGCCCGCTGATCCGGCGGTCCAGGACAAACTGAAGACGCTGTACCGAGTCAAGGCGCTGAATCTGGACTCGGAAGTGCAGTCTGCCGGACTCAACTATATCCGTCGCATTCTTTTTGCCCCTAACGATCCGTTTTACCCATATCAATGGCATTACCCGCAGATCAATCTGCCGCAGGCTTGGGATGTGACGACCGGCGCCAATGCCATTGTGGCGGTGATCGATACCGGAGTGGTGCTCAGCCATCCCGACCTGCAGGGGCAGTTGGTGGCCGGCTATGACTTTATCAAGGATCCGGCCGTCGCCGGTGATGGCGATGGCATCGACCCCAATCCTGATGATCCTGGTGACCATTACGATAACGGCAGCAGTTCCTTTCATGGTACCCATATTGCTGGCACGGTGGCGGCAGCGACCAACAACAGCGTCGGCGTGGCCGGCGTTGCCTTCAGCGCCAAGGTCATGCCATTGCGGGCGCTGGGGATCGGCGGTGGTTACGATTACGACATCGAACAGGCGGTACGTTTCGCCGCCGGGTTGGCCAACGATTCCGGTACGGTGCCGCCGCGCCGCGCCGATGTGATCAACCTGAGCGTTGGTGGTCCTGGATTCTCGCCGGGTTCGCAGGCGGCTTACGACCAGGCCCGCGCCGCTGGGGTGGTCATCGTCGCGGCGGCCGGCAACGACGGTATCGACGAAATGAACTATCCGGCTGCCTTTCCTGGCGTCATCGCGGTCGGCGCCGTGGACATTAACAAAGCCCGGGCGCCGTACTCCAATTTCGGGCACTGGATCAGCGTGGTCGCGCCCGGTGGAAACACCGCCCAGGATGTCAATGGTGATGGTCGACCGGACGGAGTGTTGAGTACGGCGACCACGGATAGGAGCGGTGCGCTGGTGAATGATTATGCGATTTGGCAGGGCACCTCGATGGCGACGCCGCATGTGGCGGGAGTGATTGCGCTGATGAAGGCGGTCGCGCCCAGCCTGACGCCGCAGGCGATCACGAATCTGTTGACCAGCGGCGCGCTGACCGATGATCTGGGCGTACCGGGCAAGGATGATCAGTTCGGTTATGGCCTGATCAACGCCAGCAAGGCGGTTACCGCCGCGGGCGGTGGATCAGGCTCGCGGTTGTTTCAGGCCATCGATCCCAGCCTGCTGAATTGGGGGGTCAACCTCGGCACGATGGTTCCAGTCCAGTGACGCTCCGGCGTGCGATGTGGGCTATGGCGCTGACGGTGGTGGCTGGGTGCGTGCAACCCGGTGTTAAAGCGGCAGGCGACGCGACTGTACCCATAGCGACATTGGCCAGCCAGGATCAGTGCAGTGGGCAGAATCGTCCCGCTGTGCGCTGGATTGCCGATGCCAGTGAATGGCGGGATCTGCACGCGCGGATCAATAGCCAGTGGATAAATCCACCACCTCCTCCAGAGGTGGATTTTTCCCGCGAGGGAGTGTTATTGATCGCGATGGGCCAGCGATCCTCGGCTGGTTATGGACTGGTCCTGGCCGACGATGTCGCCAGCGTACGCAACGGAGTGTTGACAGTGCCAGTGAGCTGGCGCGAGCCGCCGCCCGGCCGCCAGCAGGCGCAGGTCATGACCAGCCCTTGCCTGCTGGCGACCGTGCCGGACGCGGGTTTCACCCGGATTCAGGTGGTGGACCGGGAGGGACGGGTAAGGTTGACGGGGGAACGCTAGGCCGCCGGGCCAGCGGATCCTGCCGGTAAAACGCTCGAAGTTGAATGTAAATTGCTGGATAAGCGTCAGCGATGGTTTCTGGCGTTTCAAAGAATGCTTCGCTGGCGACGGCGAAGAACTCGGCGGGGCTATCGGCGGCGTAGGGATCCAGCGCTGTCGGTCGGCCCCGATCCACCTGCCGGCACAGGTGATCGTAAGCGGTGGTAAAGGCGCGGCTCCAATTGCGCACTGCCATACCCCGGTGCAGTGGCGGCAGGCCATTAACCGCGCCGGTCAGCATGTCCAGCTTGTGCGCCATTTCGTGGATCACCACGTTCAGGCCAGGCTGGTCGAGCGTCTCCACGATGTCGGCCCAGGACAGGATCACCGGGCCGCGTTCCCAGGCCTCGCCGATCAGTGGGCGGTGAACGCTGTGGACCAGACCGTTGGCGTCGGTGTATTCATGATGGGCGAGGAAACCCTCGGGATACAGGATTACGGCGCTCCAGTCCCGGTAGTAGTCCAGTCCCAGATTGAGGATGGGCAGACAGGCCTGGGCGGCGATCAGTGGCCCCATTTCCGGAGTCAGTTCCAGTCCGCCCGCCGGTTCCAGCGCCTTTTCGGCCAGAAACAGCGTCGCCAGATCCCGCAATCGTTCCAGTTCCGCCGGGGTCATGCCCGACAACGCTGGCAGATTGGCGACCGTTGCCCGCCATTCCGCTGCCGGGAGACGAGCGCGTTCGAGCCGACGGCGCCGGCGCCAGTTCTGAAACAGTCCGAACATCAGGGGTGGGTGGGGTGGACTTCAGTCTGGCGTCTTTTTACCTTGGGCGCGTGCTTCCCGTACCCGCGCTAGATAGCGGTCCGACCAGCGCGCCAGAACATAGATCGGGTAACCGATCACCATGACTGCCAGCAGAATGAAGAGGATGAGAGCAACTGCCTTGGGCAGTCGCCCCCACCACTCACTGACGAAATATATCAGCCCCCATAGCAGCAGGCCGGTGATGCCAAGAGAAACCAGAAGGGCCAGGATGTCGTCGCGGTGCATGGGAGGTGGCGGTGGGAAGTGGCCGGGAATGCGTTAGCGTAGCCGGCATGGACGCTTTTGCAAACCATGCCGCACTGCCTGTGGGCGGTGGAGGCGGAATTTGTTTTATTGGCGAACGGGCTTTAAGCTTCCGGCTATTGGGTGAAGTACATCGTTTGATTAAGGAAAATTGATGACTCACAAGATTCTGATTCTTCCTGGCGACGGCATTGGCCCGGAGATCGTCACCGAGGCGGTGAAAGTACTGGAATGCCTGCGCGAGGAACACGGTCTGGACACGACGCTGGAATATGGTCTGCTGGGTGGGTGTGCGGTGGACATACTCGGCGCGCCGTACCCCGAGGATACCCGCCGCCAGGCCCGCGCCGCGGACGCCATCCTGCTCGGCGCGGTCGGCGGGCCAAAATGGGAAAAACTGGACCGACCGCTGCGCCCAGAGCGCGGTCTGCTGGCGATTCGCACCGACTTGGAATTGTTCGCCAATCTGCGTCCGGCGCTGCTCTATCCCCAACTGGCCACCGCCTCGACGCTCAAGCCGGAGATCGTTGCCGGCCTGGATATCTTGATCGTGCGCGAGTTGAACGGCGACATCTACTTCGGTCAGCCGCGCGGTATCCGCACTCTGGACAGCGGCGAGCGGGAAGGTTTCAATACCATGGTTTACCGGGAAGCGGAGATCGCACGCATCGCCCGGGTAGCGTTCGAGACCGCTGGCAAGCGCTCCCGCCGGCTCTGCTCGGTGGACAAGGCCAACGTGCTGGAAACCTCGGAACTGTGGCGAGAGGTGGTCGAGCGGGTCGCGCTGGACTACCCCGATGTGGCGCTGTCTCACCTTTACGTGGACAATGCCGCCATGCAACTGGTCCGCGCGCCGAAGCAGTTCGACGTGATCGTGACCGGCAACCTGTTCGGCGATATTCTCTCCGACTGCGCCGCGATGCTGACCGGTTCCATCGGGATGTTGCCGTCGGCTTCGCTGGATGTCAACGGCAAGGGCCTGTACGAACCGATTCACGGTTCCGCTCCCGACATTGCTGGTCAGGGCGTGGCCAATCCTTTGGCGACCATCCTGTCGACAGCGATGCTGTTGCGCCATACCCTGAACGCGCCGGAGCAGGCCGAGCGGATCGAACGCGCGGTCGGCCAGGTGCTGGACAAGGGCTTGCGCACCATGGATATCATGGCGCCTGGCATGATCCCGGTAGGCACGCAGGCGATAGGTGACGCCGTAGTGGCGGCACTGGCGGAGTGAGTGGAGAGATAGAAAATGGACAGGGAAGAGGACAGGGCAGATGTGATTGGACGATGGGTTCTACCCGAACAAATTTTTTAGAGGCATCCTCGATGATGAAGCGTGTAGGGTTGGTGGGCTGGCGTGGCATGGTGGGTTCCGTGCTGATGGAGCGGATGCAGGCGGAAAATGATTTCGCCCTGATCGATCCGGTGTTCTTTACCACCTCCAATGTGGGCGGTCGGGGGCCAGTTATCGGTAAGGATGCTCCCACCCTGAAGGATGCCAAATCCATCGCCGAACTGAAGGCGCAGGACATCATTGTCACCTGCCAAGGCGGTGACTACACCAACGAAATTTATCCGCAACTGCGCGCTGCCGGCTGGAAAGGCTACTGGATCGACGCTGCCTCGGCCCTGCGGATGAAGGACGACGCCGTCATCATTCTGGATCCGGTGAACCGTGCGGTGATCGAGGATGCCTTGGCGCGGGGCGTCAAGGATTACATCGGTGGTAACTGTACGGTCAGCCTGATGCTGATGGGCTTGGGTGGCCTGTTCGCCCACAGTCTGGTGGAGTGGATGACCGCCATGACCTATCAGGCCGCTTCCGGCGCCGGCGCCCAGCACATGCGCGAACTGCTCCAGCAGATGGCTTTCATTCATCATGCGGTGGCCGACCGGCTGGAGCAGCCGGCCTCGGCGATCCTGGACATCGACCGCGTCGTGGCCGAAAGTCTCCGCTCCAGTGATTTCCCGACCGCACACTTTAGCGTTCCGCTGGCCGGTAGCGCGATCCCCTGGATCGATAAGCAAATGGAAAACGGCCAGAGCCGCGAGGAATGGAAGGGCCAGGCCGAGACCAACAAGATTCTCGGTCGTTCGGACCATCCGGTTCCTATCGACGGCATCTGCGTGCGGATCGGCGCGATGCGTTGCCATAGTCAGGCGTTGACCATCAAGCTGAACCGCGCCGTACCCATGGATGAACTGGTGGAAATCATTGGCACGGCCAACGACTGGGTGAAGGTGATACCCAACGAGCGCGAACTTTCCATCCGCGAATTGACGCCCACTGCGGTCACTGGAACTCTGAGCGTGCCGGTCGGCCGGTTGCGCAAGCTCAATCTGGGACCCGAATATCTGGCGGCGTTTACCTGCGGCGATCAGTTGCTGTGGGGCGCGGCTGAACCGCTGCGGCGGATGTTGCGCATCCTGCTGGAACTCTGAACCGGTGGAGCAGGGAACGAGGATCATCCGCGAAATTTTACCGTGCATCCAAATCGCGGAAATGCCGATTAAGGAGTATCTTTAAAGGGAAGCTTGGAACCGTAGCGCGTCGCCAACAGTTCCAAGCGGAACGGTCGCCGGCCCACTAGCGCCGGCGGCGGTATCCAAGCTCATCCCGCCGGCATAACGACCTTCCGGCGGCGGAATGGAGACAGGTTCCATGCCGACCAGGATATTACTCCGCGTCTTTTTTTTAGCCGGGCTGCTGGTGCCTTGGTGCGCCTTTGCCTTGGGCGTTGGCCAACTTGAGGTGCGCTCGGCGCTCAACCAGACTTTCGAGGCCGAACTGCCTCTGATTACTAACAATCCCACCGAGTTGACCGGATTGGTGGCACAAATTCCGCGCCAGGAGGAATTTGATCGGGCTGGAGTCGAACGGCTGGAGCTTTTATCGAAGCTGCGGTTTTCGGTGCAGGCTCCCCCGGGGGGCCGGAGCGTCGTCAGGGTGACTTCGCTCGAACCGATTCGCGAGCCGAACTTCAATCTGCTGCTGGAGTTGGTCTGGCCGCGAGGCCGAATAATTCGCGAGTTTACTATTCAACTCGACCCCGAGTTGTACGCGAACCGCCGGCCACCGCCCCCACCCCCGCCGGTCGTGGCGCCCCCCCTCCCGGTGGCGGCGGCGCCCCCACCCGTGGCGGCGCCCTTGGTTCCACAACTGCCTCCCGCACCACCGGTCAGCTTTGAGGGCGCCACGCTCTATGGGCCAGTCAAGCCTGGCGAGACCTTGGCGGCGATCGCCAACCGGATTCGGCCCTCGACCGCGATCAGCATACCGCAAATGATGGCCATCCTGGTGACGGGCAATCCGACGGCGTTCGCCAATGGCAATCCCAATACCCTGCGCTCCGGCGCTACGCTCAGGGTGCCGACGCCGCAGGCGCTGGGCGCGCCGAGCCCGGAACTAGCGGCGGCGCCCGTTACTTCTGGGCCAATGATCGCTTCTACCCCAGCCGATTTGACCCAGCCCAGTCCGCCGCCTGCATCCCCGCCGGAATCGGTATCTCCATCCGCCGCTACTGAACCCGGTACGCCACCTCCACCGATTGCTGCGACTTCATTACCCGTAACTCCGGTAGCGGAGGTGGCCCCGTCCGCCGCGCCCGGTTCGCAGTTGCCGCCGTCCGCCGAACAGCCCCAGGAAATCGTTCCGCAGGCGACTATTCCTCAACCGGAAGCACCATCTGCCCCTGTTCAGCCGCAACCGGCGGCTGTCGCCGCGCCGCCGCCCGCTCCTGCCCCTGTTCAGCCGCAACCGGCGGCTGTCGCCGCGCCGCCGCCCGCCTCCGCGTCACCCGCTAAAGTCGAGTCTGGCTGGATGAGCGACCCGGTGGCTTGGGTAGCCATCGCCCTGATCGTGCTGGCGATCGCCGCGCTGGTGCTGCTTCCCCTGTTGCGGCGTCCCGCTCGGCCGAAGCCGTCGGTGATGGAAGCGGCCACACCGGGATTCCAGGAAGGCGAGTCCGCGGCGGTTGTCGAACCGCAGAGCGTCCCGACAACCCAGACCACCCAACTACGGGAGCCTAGATCCGTGCGGCCACGGCCTGCCGCTGGAGTGGCGGCAGCTCCAGCCAGAGTCGAACCCGCGCCCGGTCCCGCAGCTACACCCATGCCCACACCCATTGGAGAACTGCTCAAGGAGTTCGATTTTGATGTCGGCGAAAAGGCGCCGCCCGCGGTTGCTGTCCGTCAGGCTGCGGTGCCTGTGGGAGAGATCAAGGCGCCGTTGCTCGAGGCCGAACCGCCAACGGCATCGGTTACCCACCGGGAGGTCAGTCTGCTCGCCGAGACGCCAACCGAACGGGCGGAGCAGGAGAAACAGAAGGAGGAGAAATCTCTGGCGCCGCCCCTGCAGGCCGAACTGCCGTCCAGTTTGCAGCTGGATGGTTTGGATTTTGACTTCGGCGACCTCGGGCTGGACAAGGTCCCTCGGCCACAGCCGTCCGAATTACCGCCGCTGGAGATGAAACTGGAGCCTGCGGGAATAAGGAAACCCTCTGTATTGCCACCACTGGAACTGGGCATCGCGGAACCCGCGACCGAGCCGCCATCCCTGGGGCCTGTTGTCGCCGTCCCAGGGGGTGCCGGAACGCCGGACTTGAAGTTCGAATTCGCCGATGTCACCCAGGAAATGGCCCAGCATGGCACGCAAGATGATTCATTGAAACTCGACGAAGCCTTGCGAGGCCTCGGTGGCGATACCTTGAAGCCCGGCGGCCAGGAAGAGAAGGTCGGTGGCGGGGTTTCGGTTGGAGGCATGGATAACGCCGATTACGTGGAGACCAAACTCGATCTGGCCTCGGCCTATCTGGACATGGGTGATCAGGTCGGGGCGCGCAGCCTGCTGGAGGAAGTGTTGCAGGAAGGCAACGTCAAGCAGAGGGAGCGGGCTGAGGAGTTTCTCAAGAAGCTGACCTGACCGGTCGAGCAGAAAAGCCCTCCCTGATGGGAGGGCTTTAAAATTGCCAGTAACCTTCAGCTCCCGTGTTGATTTCGCCCCCTATCACTGGGTTTCGTTCCTTAACCTATCCTTCAAGCCATTGTTTTTTCGTAGGATGGGTTGGGTACAGCGAAACTCATCGTCGTTATGGGACGAGGGATCCGAATGATCACGGTTGCCGATGTCTTGGGATGCCCCTAATCAACGCAGCCGGCCGGTAGTGACCGGGTCGGCCAGCGCCAGCGCCTGGTCGGCGATGCCCCGTTGCGCCAGTCGCGTCACCGTTCCGGCGGGCAGCCACACCAGGGTTCCTGCCGGCAATGCGATTCGGCCGTTTCGGGCCGCCGGATTCCAGGCCTTGTTCAGGTCGACCAGTTCCCCCGGACTAACGTCGTAATAAGTCGCCAGCGTCAAGGTATTGACTGGTTGCCGCAGCCGTACCCGGTCCAGGTCCAAAGGCGGTTCGTAGCGGACGCCTTCCGGGAAGAAGCGCTGGGGATTACGGGCAATGTCGCGGGCCGCCAGGAATTCCGTGTAGAAATTGCGCGAAGCGAAGCCAAAGCTAGTCCCGGAATAATTGCGCACGATGGCGACGAAATCGTTGCCGAAAGTTTCCTGAGCGCGTTTCATGCCGCCCACGCCGTGATTGTAGGAAGTTAGGGCGAGCGGCCAACTCCCCAGCCTGTCATGAGCGTTGCCGAGATAACGGGCCGCGCCTTGCGCCGAGGCTACTGGATCGCGCCGCTCGTCCACCGCCGCGTTCAACATGCCGAAATGGCGTGCGGTGCCAGGCATGAATTGCCACATGCCCACCGCGCCGGCCGAGGAAGCAGCGTGGTTCTGGAAGGAGGATTCGACATGGGGCAGGTAGGCCAGATCCTCGGGCAGGCCCGCTTCGCGGAATACTCCGCGGAACGCTGTATCGTAGCGGCCACTGATTTCCAGCCCCCGTTTGAAGCGTTCGCGCATACCGCGTTGGCTGCGCAACCGCTCACTGGCGCCAACGATGGCACCGGGACCGCCGCTGCTGGCCCGGATATGGGTTGCCAGCTTCTGTTCGGAAGGCGTTAGCGGGGAATTGGTGGCTATTTTAAGTTCCAATTGACTCAAAATAGTAGTCAGGTTTTCCTGATGGCCCTTGACAAACTCCTTCTGTTCGGGAGTCTGGCTTTCGCCGATTTCGCCAGGCAGAGTCAGGACACCGTATACCAGATCGAGATAGCGGTCGTCGTGCAGCGCGACTTGGCTGCGTCCCCATTTCGCGTAAACGTTGCGCCAGAATCCTACCTGAGGTTGCAGTTCCGGTGGCGCCGGGAATATCGCATCGCCGCTGATCATCGATGACGATGGGACTTTTTGTGGGGCCGGCGGGCTGGCGCAGGCGGCCAGCACCAACATCATCAGAACGATCAAAAATCCGCGCGGTTGTGATTGCATCGGCGCTTACCTCCCTTAGTGGTTCCTCGAAATCAGATGTGGATGGGCAAAATCCTACCTTTTACTGAGGCAGGACGCCGGAATAATTCAAGGCCCAGCGGCCATCGCCGCCGGGCGGTCCCAGCAGATTCATCGCCTGCCGGAGCGCCGGATTGCCAGTATCGCGCACCGCCGCTTGGCCGGTAAAACGGTAGCGGCCATCCGGCAGCAGGTTCAGCGTACCTTCCAGCGCCAGCGGTCCGCCGTTATCCCGGACTGCGCCCTGGATGCCCTCGGGAGTTGCGGGCGTCAGTTGAACGGTGAAATCGCCCAGATTTAGCGGCTGGCCCAAGGTGGTGCGGGCGTCGAGCAGATGGACGACGCCCTCGGCGGTTTGTGGCCAGCCTGCGGCGTTCAGGGACAACTCCCGCAGATTGAACTTTAGCACACCCTGGAGCGGCAGTTTCGTGGTTCCCGCCAAAGCGCTCAGTCGAGCGAGCAGCAACTGGCCGCTCGCATCGCGCAAACGCAATCGGCCACCCGGATTGATCGCGACCTTGGCGTTCAGCTTGATCTCAGGATCATCGGTGTCCAGCCGGAATTCGAGCCAGCCAGTCAATAGCGCCAGCGCCCGCCAGTTCCAACTGAGCCGCTCGATCCGGACGCCGCGCCATTGAATACCGCGCGCGGAACCTTCGGTTGCCAGACCTTCGACGGTTTGCACGCTAAAACCGGGCAGTCGCCCGGCAATTCGGTCGGTCACCAGGGTCGCTGGCGCCAGCAGTAGCAGGGACAGCAGAAAGGCCAGCACGCCCAACAGGCCATAACGCAGAATGCTGCGCTTCATGGCCGGCCGCCCTGCACCACAAGACGGGCATTCACTCGTCCGGCGGCGGCGCGATCCACGCTCAGATTGACGATGGCGATGCGATGGTTCCGTTCGAGCGCGCCCAGCCAGGGCACCAGCTTGTCGAACTCGACTGCGTCGAACTGGACGCCGAGTCGGTCTTCGCCCTGCGGCGTGACTCGTTTGACGGCCGCGCCCAGCCCAGCCGCCCGCGCGGTCTGGTCCACCAGAGTCAGCAGGGAACGGCCTTCCGTCGCTGGCGGCTTCCCGTTTGATCCACCCAGTTGCTTGATTTCCTGGGCCATTTGCCGCATTGTGGCCAGTTCGGCGCGCTGTTCGACGACGCTTTGTCGCAGCCGGCGGTGGCTGGCTTGAAACGGTTGCCATGCCAGCGCGTAGAGCAGCAGCACCAGGGTTAGCGTCGCGCCGCCGGCGACCAGCAGACGTTCACGGCTGTTCAGGCCTTCCCACCAGGCTCTCATGAAGGGGGCCTTTTTAGGGTGACCTTGCTTTCCACCCGACCCTCCCGCTGGGTGGCGCGCATCTCGATTTGCAATCCAGTCTGCTGATTGAGTTTTTGCCGGAGCAAGTCCAGCACCGCCGGGCTGCCTCCTTCCAGGTCCAGATCCAGTTGGCCGTCGCGATAGCTGAAGCCGCGCAGGGTGACGTCTGGAAAACCGGCGAGCGGTTCGCCGCCCCGGTAGAGCAGTTCGAGGAACGCGCCACTGCTGGCGCTGGCTGGACGCACCTCCCGCAGACGGCTTTCCAGCTGGACCCTGGGATTCACGATCCGGGTCGCTCCGGGCACGGCATCCTTGTAGACCTGCTCCATCGCCGTCCGCAGTGTGATCTGTTCGCGGCGCAGACTCCAATGTTCATGCGCCAGACCGATGCTCTGTACCAGCAGCCACGCACCCGCCAGGACTGCCGCCGCGCGCCAGGGTCGCAGCCAGGGCCCCCAGCGGGCCCGCGGGCTGTAGGGACCTTGCAACAGGTTGATCGCGCCAGCCGGTTGATAAGCGCTGGCGAAGACCTGAAGTGGTTCGGGGGCGCTATCCTCGATGTGCGGTCCCAGTTCAGCTTCGATCAATCCTGGTGGTGGATTGCCCCAAACGCAAAAACGCCGCGGCTTGGCATCGCCAGCCTCGGTCATGGCCTGGCCCAACAATAGTTCCAGCAAGTCACGGTCGGTGGAGAAACCGTCCCAGCGACCGGTACGCACCACCGCGCGCCGCTCTTCCAGCAACAAGCTCCAGTCACCTTCCCGCCAGGGGACCAGCAATGACTCCGGGATCACGGCGGCCGGAACCAGTCCCGCCTCCGCGCAGGCGTTCAGCCAGCCGCGCAGCGTATCCCGGTTGACCACTGCCACCGGCAGATGACCGTTTTCCGGCAGATTACCCAAGGCGAAGTGCAGGGCTTCAATATCCTCGATAACCTGATCCTCCAGGGCATACGGTACAGCGCGCGCCCACATGGATCGCTTGCGGCTGGGGAGGGGAACCCGGTGCAGGGCGATCGCCTCGCCGGGTGCGATGAGCAGAAGGCGCGCACCCGTGACCTGAGCGGCCAGTTCGGATAGCGAACCGCGTCGCACCGCGCTGTTCGAGGATAGCCACTCGGCCTGATCGGGAGTTTGGAAGCGAAAGAAGCAAAGGGGTGCGGGCAAGGTTGTTTAATCCTGATTGCCGAAATGACGCCGCAGGATGCGGACGCCGTTCTGATCGCGATAAAGCATACTGTATAGCATCGCGCGGCTATCGCCCACCCGCGCCTCGGCCTGCAATAGAAAATACTGACTGGCGGTGCCCAGCAATGCCTTAACTGGCGCGTCCACGGTGAGTTTGGCTGCGTTCAGAAAATCGTCCACGTTTTTATAACCCTCCGCGGGCCGATCTTCGAGCAGGCGCTCGATATCCGCCGGTTTCAGTGCTTCCTCACCCAGTACTGCCAACACTGGCGCTCGCGCGGTATTGATGTTCAACGGCGTGCCAGGCGGCAGGGCGCAGACCAGGGGCGCCAGCTTGTCGTAGGCCTCCGGGTCCACGCCCTTGACCAGCCGCAGTTCGGATGCACTGAAGAATGGACGGTTTGCAGCCAGATAGGCTGGGTTCTGTACCGTGTAATCGCTGTCCTCGGCCCCGTCGGGAAACTGGGGATCGGGATCAGGATCGATCCAGTCGGCGATGGCCTGCGCCAGCGCCGGTTTCAGTTCGAGGCTTTCCAACAGGCGTTGCAGCACCTTGATCTGCGCGGGCTCCAGCCCTGCCTTGCCCGAAGCCTCGGCCGGGTTTGCAGGTTTGAGTTTTGCAGGACTGGATTTGGACTCACCATCTGCTTCCGAATCGGCTGAATCCTGGGCCTCGCCCTTATTTTCGCCCTGATTCTGGTCATTATCCTCGGCGGATTCGTTGGGAGCAGGCGACTGCTTGCCGGTCGCTGGCCGCGACACATTGTTGAGGTTGAAGCAACCTTGCAGGTCGGTGAGACGCGCGGTGATCGTACCGCCCTCGACGGGCAGGGTGGGCGGCAGGCTCGCCCATTCCTCGCCGGGATGGTCGGTTTTGTTGTTCTGACGGTCGCGCGTCAAAATGAGTATGGCCCACTGTTCGGCCCCGAGTGTATACAGCCGGGCCTGCTGCTGGTGCAGGAGCACCGTGCTTCGGCGGATAGCCAGTTGCTGCAGGGCGGCCAGACTCACCGCAGTGACGCTGGCCAGGAACACGATCAGCAGCACCGTGATCAGGGCGACGCCGGCTTGAGGCTTGGCGCGGCTAACCGGGCAGGGGCAACAGACGGGTGATTTCACCCCAATCCTCCAGGGTCAAACTGATTTCCACGGCGCGCGGCAAACGGTCGAGATCCGGTT